>NZ_JBJHHG010000001.1:431139-598972 GCF_045257065.1 Enterobacter sp. PP-008-ECC_S150
ACCATCTACTTCGGTAGACTCGCAGTGTAGATAAGTATTGAGATTGGGCGATTAGCTCAGTTGGTAGAGCATCTCCTTTACACGGAGGGGGTCGGCGGTTCGAGCCCGTCATCGCCCACCAATCTCACCTTATCGCAGCAGTTCCGAAATGGGCGATTAGCTCAGTTGGTAGAGCATCTCCTTTACACGGAGGGGGTCGGCGGTTCGAGCCCGTCATCGCCCACCATTTCGGGTCGTTAGCTCAGTTGGTAGAGCAGTTGACTTTTAATCAATTGGTCGCAGGTTCGAATCCTGCACGACCCACCAATGTAAAAAAGCGCCCTAAAGGCGCTTTTTTGCTATCTGCAATACAGAGCCTACACAACCCTTACGCCCCTGTTAACGTCTTTATCAACGTCTTCACCGCTGGCGTCGCCTGCTTCTCGTCATACACCACATATAAATCTGCCGGAATACGCTCTTTCAGCGGGCGGAACACCACGCCCGGCCACTGCATTTGCGCGTAGCTGTCTGCGGCGAGCGTAATCCCCATCCCCATGCTGATCATCGCCAGCACCGTTTGCGGCTCAACGGCTTCGCGTACAATCAACGGTGAAAATCCGGCCTGCTGGCAAACGCGATGTAAAAATGCCCAGTCTGAATGTGCGGCAGGCATCGTGACAAAATACTCGTCCTGTAACTCCGCGAGCGCAATCGATGATTCGCTCACCAGCCGGTGATCCTCCGGCATCGCCACAAGAAAAGCCGCCTCCCGCAACCGCAGGCTGGTAAACCCTGCGGTAGGTTCCGTTGCCATTCGCCAGATACCGACATCCAGCTCCCGGCGCTCAAGCAGCGCCATCTGCATAACCGGCGATTTTTCGCGAAATACGACATCAACGTTCGGATGCTCTTTCAAAAAAGCGCGCATGACCGTGCGCACCTCACTCCACATGGCGGTACCGACAATTCCCAGCTCAATGCGCCCTGCTTCCCCCCGGCCAATCTGCTCGACGCGAGCCAGCGCCTGGTTTGCGCTGGCAAGCAGCCGACGAGACTCTTCCATCAGCACCTTACCGGCATGCGTCAGGGCGACGCTTCGCGAGTGGCGAATGAACAGTAACGTGCCCAGCTGACTTTCCAGCTCTTTAATATGCAGGCTTAACGGCGGCTGAGACATATTGAGGCGGGCCGCAGCCCGTCCAAAATGCAGCTCTTCAGCCACCGCCAGAAAATAGCGCAGCAGCTTAAGATCGGTCCTATAGACGCGTTCCATCAAAACATATCCCGGCGAAAACACTTATGTGCCTACCATAAAGCCTTTATGCTTCAAGGGGGAAAATTTAGTGCGCAACTGTGCGCATCTCGCTGTTTTTACAGGAATGACGGTAGTTAAAGCTGAAGTAAAAGACCACCGCGAGCGCCAGGGCATAGGCCGCAAACACCAGCCAGATTGTCTGCCAGTCCTTGACCCCGTCTACCGAAAAATAATCGACCGCCATACCGCTCAATACCGATCCGAAATATGCCCCGATGCCGTTAACGGTCGTCATAAACAGCCCTTGCGCGCTGGCGCGGATATCGGCGCTTACCTCCTGTTCAACAAATACCGATCCTGAAATATTAAAGAAGTCGAACGCGCAGCCGTACACAATCATGGAAAACATGAGCAGCACAAAGCCTGTCGCGGACGGATCGCCAAAGGCAAACAGACCAAACCGCAGCATCCAGGCCACCATGCTCATCAGCATGACGGCCTTAATACCAAACCGTCCGAGGAAGTAAGGAATGGTCAGAATGAAGAACACTTCAGACATTTGCGAAACGGAGAGCAAAATGGACGGGTATTTGACGATAAAGCTCTCGGCATATGCCGGATTACGGGCAAAATCATGCAAAAAGGGGCTGCCAAAGGTATTGGTTATCTGCAGCACGGCGCCCAGCAGCATCGCGAATAAAAAGAATACCGCCATGCGGGGCTGTTTAAACAGGATAAACGCATTAAGGCCCAGCTTGCTTGCCAGAGACGTAGCCGTTTTCTGCTTCGCCACCGGAATAGCCGGCAACGTCAGAGAATAAAGCGCCAGCAGCAGGGACGCGGCAGCTGCAATATAGAGCTGCACGCTGCTTAACTCTGCCCCCATCAGGCTTATTGCCCACATCGCGGCAATAAAGCCCACGGTGCCATACACCCGCACTCGCGGAAAATGGCTCACCGTATCCAGCCCTGCCTGCTCAAGACAGGAGTAGGAAATGGTGTTCGACAGCGCAATCGTGGGCATGAAGGCCATCGCATTCACCAGCATGACCCAGAACATCAGACTGGGCTCATTCACCTGGGCTGCATAACAGAGCGCGATAGCGCAGACGAGGTGGCAAATGACGTAGGCGCGGTCGGCCCGCAGCCACTTGTCGGCAATAATCCCCACCAGCGAAGGCATAACGATCGCGGCAAGGCCTTTGGAGCTATAGACCATGCCCACGTCGGAGCCGGTGAAGTGTAGGGTGTTAATCATGTAAGCACCGAGGGTAACCAGCCAACTCCCCCAGATAAAATATTGCATAAAGGACATCATCTTTAAGCGAGTCGTGATGTTCATAGCCCATTCCTTATCGCAGTGTGGCCCTGGCGGGCCACTTTATTGTTTTACTCAGGCAATATGGCGGAGAAAACCGCAGATAAGATTGATAAAGTTCTGTCGGGAGAGCTCAGCGGCAGCGAGGGTTTGTTCATGCGAGAGTTTTACTTCCCCCAGACCTTCGGCGAGATTGGTAATTGCAGAAACGGCCACGACCTTCAGGCCGCAGTGGCGCGCGGAAATCACTTCCGGCACCACGGACATCCCCACCACATCGCCGCCGATTATTTTCATCATGCGGATCTCGGCCGCCGTCTCGAAGTTCGGGCCAGGATAAGAGACAAACACCCCTTCATGCAGCGGGAAGCCTTCTTTCGTTGCCACGGCGTGCAGAACGGCACGGTAATCCGCGTCGTAAGCATTGGCCAGCGAGAAGAAGCGCTCGCCAAAGCGATCATCGTTCAGCCCCACCATCGGCGTGCCCGGCATGGTGTTGATATGGTCGCTCAGGGCAACCAGGCAGCCTGGCTGAACCTCCGGGCGCAGTGAACCCGCCGCATTGGTACTAAACAGCAGCTCGCCCCCCAGCAGCTTAAAGGTGCGGATCGCATCGGTCATGATGATCATTCCCCGCCCTTCATAGAAATGGCCGCGCCCCTTCATGCAGGCCACCGGCACGCCGGCCAGATGCCCGAGCACCAGCTCGCCTGCGTGACCGTGGACGGTACTCACCGGGAAGCCCGGCAGCCTTTCATAGCTCAGGGAAACGGCGTCATCAATCTGGTCGGCAAGTGCGCCCAGGCCAGAGCCGAGAATAAACGCCACGCGAGGCGTGAAGTTCGGCTTAGCGGCGCGAATGATGTCGGCGCAGTACCACGGGTTATTCGAGAGGGTCATAGAGGCTCCTTGAGGATGAAGTTCGCGATGTCGCCATCGCATGACTTACGTCTTATATCCGCAGCCTGCAGGTGACCTCCAATACACTTTCACCGTACCATCCATACCGATCGTGTATTGATGTAACTCCCTGCCAGATATGACAGTTTCTCTCAAGCTAATCCCAACGGTGCCGATATCTCTGTTTTATCACGCGAGGAAAAAGTATGACCACCATTCAGGCTTCAACCCAACCCATTCAAACCAGCAGTGCCGGGAGCGGGGCTTCAGGCGGTAACGATATCGCTGCGCAAATCAGCCGCATTCTCAACAAGATCCAGAAGCTGACTCAGCAGTTGAACGACCTGGCGAACAGCCCCATCAGCGTGGATGAGAAGAAGAAGCAGCAGGAGCTTATTCAGAACCAGATCAAAATGCTGCAGGCGCAGCTCGCCGCGCTGCAGCGCCAGCAGGCCGAGGAGGCGCAGAAGAAACAGGCTCAAGCGCTCGGCAAATTAGAAGGGGTTAACAGCCCGTCAGACGATCGTCAGATCGATATCTATATCTGATCGTCTGACGGATTAAACAGTGGGTCGCGTATGCGGGCTTCGGTTAAGCGTTGTGCCTGAATACGCACCACTTCCCAGATAGCCTGCGCCGCCCCCGAGAGTGAACGATTTTTCCGCCGCACCAGCATCAGCCTTCGCTCGACAACGGGCGTTAAGCGCCTGACGGCCAGCCGGCTTCCCTGCGGCAGGGGAAGCGCCAGGGCGGGCAACACGCTGATGCCAATGCCGGCTTCCACCATGGGAAACAGCGTCGCCGGATGACCGATTTCCTGCACGATCGTTGCCCTTACGCCCTGATTCGCCAGCGCGGAATCGATCAGCGGGCGGCTGCCCGAGGCATAATCCTGCAAAACCAGGTTCGCACCCTGCAGGCGCTGCCAGCTGACTTCCGGCAGCGATGCCAGCGGATCGTCATCCCGACAGAGCAGCAAAAAGGGCTCAGAAAGCACGCTTTCGCAGGCCAGATCGCTTACCTGACCGGGATCGATAACAATACCAAAATCGACATCCCCCTGGCGGATGCTCTCCAGCACCCACTGCTGCGGCCGGTCATGCAGGACAAAATCAATATCCGGATAGCGGTTGCTTCCCTCGGCAATGCACTGCGGAATCAGGTGCGCGGATATCGTCTGGCTGGCCGCGACCCGCACGGTACCCGAAAGCTGCTGCCCGAGTCTCCCCACGTCTCTGAGCGTGCTGTTCAGCTCATCCAGCAGGCGTTCGAGGCGCAGAGCCAGCTGCTGTCCCGCTTCGGTCAACACCACCTCACGCGTGGTGCGGTCAAGCAATCTGACCCCCGTTTGATTCTCCAGCTCTTTTACGCTGTGGCTGACCGCCGACTGGCTCAGGCCAATCATCTCCCCTGCCCGGCTGAAGCTGCGGGCATGGGCGACGGTGACAAAAATGCGAAGCTGGCGTAGGGAATAATTCATCTGTTTAATTCATCTGTTTAATTCATCTGTTTAATTCATGAATGGATGCAATAAATCAATTTTATTTCTCAAATGGAAAAAAGCACAATAGCGACATCTGTTTTCAGGAGTCATTATGAAACTATTTCGTATTGTTGATCCGTTTACGCTAACCCTCGTCGTCACCGTTTTACTGGCCTCGTTCTTTCCCGCCCGCGGCGGCTTCGTCCCGTTCTTTGAAGGGCTGACGACGGCCGCCATCGCGCTGCTGTTTTTTATGCACGGCGCAAAGCTCTCCCGAGAAGCGATTATCGCGGGCGGTAGCCACTGGCGACTGCACCTCTGGGTGATGTGCAGCACGTTCATTCTGTTCCCGATCCTCGGGGTGCTGTTTGCCTGGTGGGCGCCGGTTAACGTTGACCCGGCGCTTTACACCGGCTTCCTGTATCTGTGCATTCTGCCCGCTACCGTGCAGTCCGCCATTGCCTTTACCTCTCTCGCCGGTGGCAACGTCGCGGCCGCGGTCTGCTCGGCGTCCGCATCCAGCCTGCTAGGGATTTTCGTCTCCCCGCTGCTGGTGGGCCTGCTGATGAACATGCACGGCGCGGAGGGTAACCTCGAGCAGGTGGGCAAAATTTGCCTGCAGCTGCTGCTGCCGTTTGTGCTGGGCCATCTCTCCCGTCCGTGGACGGGCGCGTTTGTGGCGAAGCATAAAAAGTGGATCTCAAAAACCGACCAGACCTCGATCCTGCTGGTGGTTTACTCCGCCTTTAGCGAAGCGGTCGTGAACGGGATCTGGCACAAGGTAGGCGCAGGCTCGCTGCTGTTTATCGTGGTGGTCAGCATTGTCCTGCTGGCGATTGTGATTGCGGTAAACGTTTTTGTGGCGCGCAGGTGCGGCTTCAACAAGGCGGATGAGATTACGATTGTGTTCTGCGGTTCGAAAAAGAGCCTGGCGAACGGTATCCCGATGGCCAACATTCTGTTCCCGACCTCGGTGATTGGAATGATGGTGCTGCCGCTGATGATATTCCACCAGATCCAGCTGATGGTCTGCGCGGTGCTGGCGCGTCGCTACAAGCGTCAGACCGAAAAGCTGGCGCAGGAAGAGACCCGCGCCGCGAAGGCTTAAGGACGCTTCAGGGGCTGAACCAGCTGGCTCAGCCCCTCGGTTTTGATCAGTAACGTGATGGCCATCAGCTCGCCCAGCCGGCCTGCCGGGAATTCATCCTTGCGGGCAAACCACAGCAGATACTCCTCCGGCAAATCAATCAGCCTGCGGCCCTTGTATTTACCGAACGGCATCTCCGTATTGGCAATCTCAACGAGCTGTTCTTTCTCCACGCTACTCTCCTAACAGGCGCATCATTTCCGCTTCGTCAATCACCGCAATGCCGAGCTCCTGCGCTTTCGCCAGCTTCGAGCCCGCCGCTTCCCCGGCGATCACCAGGTCGGTTTTCTTCGAGACGCTGCCCGCCACTTTTGCCCCCAGCGCCACCAGGCGCGCTTTCGCATCGTCGCGCGAAAGCTGGCTCAGGCTGCCGGTCAGGACCACCGTTTTACCGGCGAACGGGCTGTCGATCTCGTCGGCGTTGACCACTACGGGTGCGGGCCACCTGATGCCCTCATCAAGCAGTTGGCCGATAACTTCACGGTTGCTCTCTTCCGCAAAGAAGTTAAAGACGTGCGTGGCGACAACGATGCCGACATCCGGGACTTTCTGCAGCTCCTCGATGCTCGCCTTTTCCAGCGCCTCCAGCGTGCCAAAGTAGGCCGCCAGACCTGCTGCGGTTGCTTCACCCACTTCACGAATGCCCAGCGCGTAAAGGAAACGGGCGAAGGTGGTCTCTTTTGCGGCTTCGAGCGCGTTAACCACATTCTGGGCTGACTTTGGCCCCATGCGATCGAGGCCGGTCAGTTTACCTGCCGTCAGCCGGAAGAGATCCGCCGGGGTGTGGACATACTCTTTTTCAACCAGCTGATCGATAATCTTGTCGCCCATGCCGTCGACGTCCATCGCGCGGCGGGAGACAAAGTGCTTCAGGGACTCTTTACGCTGCGCGCCACAGATTAAGCCGCCCGTACAGCGGGCTACGGCCTCACCCTCAACGCGCTCAACGTCGGAGCCGCACACCGGGCAATGGGTCGGGAAGATCACTTCACGCGTGTCATCAGGACGTTCTGACTCTACGACGTTAACCACCTGCGGGATAACATCGCCCGCGCGGCGAATCACCACTTTGTCACCAATGCGCAGGCCAAGGCGCTCGATTTCGTCGGCGTTATGCAGCGTGGCGTTACTCACCAGCACGCCCGCCACCTGCACCGGCTCCAGACGGGCGACCGGAGTAATGGCGCCCGTACGACCGACCTGGAACTCCACGTCGCGGACGAAGGTCATCTGCTCCTGAGCGGGGAACTTGAACGCCACCGCCCAGCGCGGCGCGCGCGCCACAAAGCCCAGCTGCTCCTGCAGCGCCAGCGAGTTCACCTTAATAACGACGCCATCAATATCGAAACCGAGCGTTGGACGATCCGCCTCCACCTTGCGGTAGAACGCAAGCACCGCCTCAGGCGAGTCGCAGAGCTGAACGCGGTTGCTCACCGGCAGCCCCCACGCCTTGAACTGCATCAGACGCCCGAGGTGCGTATCCGGCAGCTCGCCGCCCTCCAGAATGCCAACGCCGTAGCAGAAGAAAGTGAGAGGTCGCTTCGCGGTGATACGCGGATCGAGCTGGCGCAGCGAGCCTGCCGCCGCGTTACGCGGGTTAGCAAACACTTTCCCGCCGGTGCGGCGCGCTTCCTCGTTGATTTTCTCGAAGCCCGCCTGCGGCAGGAATACCTCGCCGCGCACTTCCAGACGCGCAGGAATGTTGTCCCCCTGCAGCTTGAGCGGGATCGCGCGGATGGTACGCACGTTGGTGGTGATGTCTTCCCCCGTCGTGCCGTCGCCACGCGTCGCGGCACGGACCAGCACGCCGTTTTCGTAGAGAAGACTGACCGCCAGGCCATCCAGCTTCAGCTCGCAGCACCAGGTGAGGGCATCGCTGCTTTTCAGGCGATCCTGCACGCGCTTGTTAAACGCAAGAAAGCTCTCTTCATCGAAGACGTTATCCAGCGACAGCATCGGCACTTCATGACGCACCTGGCTGAATGCTCCCAGCGGCTCAGCGCCAACGCGCTGGGTGGGAGAATCCGGCGTGATGAGTTCCGGATGCTGCGCCTCGAGTTCGCGCAGCTCGCGCATCAGGCGGTCATATTCCGCGTCCGGGACTTCCGGCGCGTCCATAACATGATAGAGATATTCATGATGGCGAAGCGTGGTTCGCAGTTCAGTGAGTTGTTGTTCGATAGAGTCCATATCGCACCATCAATGAGAAAAAACCCCCGACATGCGGGGGTTGAGGAGGAGTTGAAGTCAGCGCGGCAATTACGCGTTAGCTTCCTTAACTTCGCGGATGCGGTCCTGATACTCCCGCAGCTTCTGCGGGGTCATCATACGACGCTGATCGTCGAGCACCACGCCGCCGACTTCGTCAGCGATGTGCTGAGCGGACTGCAGCATCAGCTTGAAGTTTTGCAGTTCGTCGCCGTAGGACGGCACCTGCATAAAGATAGTGACGCCCGGGGTCACGAAATCACCGGTCATTTCCGGATCGAAGGTGCCAGGGTTAACCATGTTGGCCAGGCTGAACAGCGCCGGACCGCTACCGTCAGGGCTCAGGTGGCGATGGAAGATGTTCATATCACCAAACTTGAAGCCTGCCTGTTGAATACTGTTAAGCAGCACGTCACCGTTGAGATGGCTACCGTGATGCGCCGCCACGTTCATGATGATCACCGCTTCTTTACGCTGCGGTTTTTCAACAACCGGCTCTGGCTCTGCAACGGGTTCTGGCTCTACGTGCGGGGCCGGAGCGGGCTGCGGCGCAGGCTGAACGTGAACAGGCTGCTGCGTTTGTTGTTGTACCGGCTGAGCAGGCTGCTGTTGCGCAGGTTGATGAACGGGCTGCTGTTGAACCGGCTGTGGCGCAGCAGGCTGCTGATAGACAGGCTGTTGCGGCGGCTGGCGTACCGGCTCTTCCGCAGGCTGCGGCGCTGGCTGGCGCGGCTGTGCAGAAGCATACGGCGGTTGATACTGGTGCTGCGCAGGACGAGGCGCTTCATGCTCCCCATGGCCAGCGCCGGGCGCAGTATTGACACGATGAACACGAACTTCACCCACGCCGTCGTCGTCGCTGCCGTCGATGTCATCTTCACCGTCATCGTCGTCACGACTGGACTTCATGCGCTTCAGTGGGCGATCGCGGAACATCGAAGAGCGCTCTTTACGGCTGGTCCAGAAACCATGTACCAGTAAAGCGATTATGGCGATCGCGCCAACAATGATTAATATCAGACGCAAATCCTGCATCATTATATTCTCTGTTGTTCTAACACCTTGCCACCACGGCAAACATTTACTCACTAAGAGTATTTGCCGTTTACGTCAAGTGCAAGTGTGTGCAGAGCATTCACAGCATAAAGATGAAGGAAATCGTGCTTTTTGCTGGTTTTTCGAACATTTCCGAACTGGTCATTGCTCTGTAAGTGGATAATATAGGCGGGCAATTCCACTGGTTGTGTAAAAAGGAGTACAGCCTGGCTATGGTTTCAACATCTTCTTCTCCCCCACGCAGCGGCGTCTGGTATTTTTCTCAGGGCTGGAAACTGGTCTCTCTGCCGGGTATTCGACGCTTCGTCATTCTGCCGCTGTTGATCAACATTATTCTGATGGGCGGCGCGTTCTGGTGGCTTTTTACAAAGCTCGAAAGCTGGATCCCGTCGCTGATGAGCCATGTGCCGGACTGGCTGCAGTGGCTGAACTATCTGCTCTGGCCGGTTGCTGTCATCTCCGTGCTGCTGGTGTTTGGCTACTTCTTCTCAACCATTGCGAACTGGATAGCCGCCCCGTTTAACGGCCTGCTGGCGGAACAGCTGGAAGCACGGCTTACCGGTGCCACGCCGCCGGACACGGGCGTGCTGGGGATCATGAAAGATCTGCCGCGCATCATGAAGCGCGAGTGGCAGAAGTTTGCCTGGTACCTGCCACGCGCAATTGTGCTGCTTATCCTCTATTTTGTGCCTGGCATTGGCCAGACGGTCGCCCCGGTGCTGTGGTTCCTGTTCAGCGCCTGGATGCTCGCCATTCAGTACTGCGACTATCCGTTTGATAACCACAAGGTGCCGTTTAAAGAGATGCGCACCGCCCTGCGCAGCCAGAAGATCGCCAACATGCAGTTTGGCGCGCTGACCAGCCTGTTCACCATGATTCCCTTCTTGAACCTGTTCATTATGCCCGTCGCCGTTTGCGGCGCGACGGCCATGTGGGTCGACTGCTATCGTGCTAAGCACGCGTTATGGAAGTAATGCAAAAATGTGTAAAACAGGGGTGGCTTATGCCGCCCCTTATTCCATACTGATCCCCATTATTTCCTTGCAGCATATAGATATGCGAATTCCTTACTTCCCCCTACCTGCTTAGCAGGTATGCTGGGCTGGTATCCCAATTTCATACAGTTAAGGACAGGCCATGAGTAAGATTTATGAAGACAACTCGCTGACTATCGGTCATACGCCCCTGGTTCGACTGAACCGTATCGGTAATGGACGCATTCTGGCGAAGGTCGAATCACGCAACCCGAGCTTCAGCGTAAAATGCCGTATCGGTGCAAACATGATTTGGGATGCTGAAAAACGTGGCGTGCTGAAGCCGGGCGTAGAGCTGGTAGAACCGACCAGCGGCAATACCGGTATCGCACTGGCCTATGTGGCTGCCGCGCGTGGCTACAAGCTGACGCTGACCATGCCGGAAACCATGAGCATTGAGCGCCGCAAACTGCTCAAAGCGCTGGGCGCGAACCTGGTGCTGACCGAAGGCGCGAAGGGCATGAAAGGCGCCATCCAGAAAGCCGAAGAAATTGTCGCCAGCGATCCGGCGAAATATCTGCTGCTGCAGCAGTTTAGCAACCCGGCTAACCCGGAAATTCACGAGAAGACCACCGGCCCGGAAATCTGGGAAGATACCGACGGCCAGGTTGACGTCTTTATCTCCGGCGTGGGCACCGGCGGTACGCTGACCGGCGTGTCACGCTACATTAAGGGCACGAAGGGCAAAAAAGACCTCATCACCGTTGCCGTTGAGCCGACTGACTCGCCGGTTATCACCCAGGCGCTGGCGGGTGAAGAGCTCAAGCCAGGCCCGCATAAAATTCAGGGTATTGGCGCAGGCTTCATTCCGGGCAACCTGGATCTGAAGCTGATCGATAAAGTCATCACCATTACGAACGAAGACGCCATCGCTACCGCGCGTCGCCTGATGGATGAAGAGGGCATTCTGGCGGGTATCTCTTCCGGTGCAGCCGTTGCGGCCGCGCTCAAGCTTCAGGAAGATGAAGCCTTTACCAATAAGAATATTGTGGTTATCCTTCCATCCTCGGGTGAGCGTTACTTGAGCACCGCGCTGTTTGCCGATCTCTTCACTGAAAAAGAGCTGCAACAGTAGTGCCAGCATGTTAATAACGCGTAAAAAAGCACCTTTTCAGGTGCTTTTTTGTGGCCTGCATCAAACTTTTGCCCCTCCTGGCATTGCTTCACCCCGTTGTGTCTGGTATTTAAACCAGCAATTATTTTGATGCGTGAAATTAATCAGCGAACGAAATAGCCTTGCTGAATCGATTTTATGATTTGGTTCAAGTCTTGCTTTCGCTGCATAATGTTTAATGACGATCGAAACGTCAGCGCTAACAATACAGGCTAAAGTTCAGTCGCCAGGCTAGACTTTAGTTCCACAACACTAAACCTATAAGTTGGGGAAATACAATGTTCCAGCAAGAAGTTACCATTACCGCTCCGAACGGTCTGCACACCCGCCCTGCTGCTCAGTTTGTTAAAGAAGCAAAAGGCTTCACTTCTGAAATCACTGTGACTTCCAACGGCAAAAGCGCGAGCGCAAAAAGCCTGTTCAAACTGCAGACTCTGGGCCTGACTCAGGGCACCGTTGTCACCATCTCTGCAGAAGGTGAAGACGAGCAGAAAGCAGTTGAGCATCTGGTAAAACTGATGGCTGAGCTCGAGTAAGTTTCCGGGTTCTTTTAAATATCAGTCACAAGTAAGGTAGGGTTATGATTTCAGGCATTTTAGCATCCCCGGGTATCGCTTTCGGCAAAGCACTGCTGCTGAAAGAAGACGAGATCGTCATCGACCGGAAAAAAATTTCTGCCGACAAGGTTGATCAGGAAGTTGAACGTTTTCTGAGCGGTCGTGCCAAGGCATCTGCGCAACTGGAAGCAATCAAAACTAAAGCTGGCGAAACTTTCGGTGAAGAAAAAGAAGCCATCTTCGAAGGGCACATCATGCTGCTTGAAGATGAGGAGCTGGAGCAGGAAATCATAGCCCTGATTAAAGATAAAGGCATGACGGCCGACGCGGCTGCGCATGAAGTTATCGAAGGTCAGGCAACTGCCCTGGAAGAACTGGATGATGAATACCTGAAAGAGCGTGCGGCTGACGTACGTGACATCGGTAAGCGCCTGCTGCGCAACATCCTGGGTCTGGCCATCATTGACCTGAGCGCGATTCAGGATGAAGTGATCCTGGTTGCCGCTGACCTCACCCCGTCTGAAACCGCACAGCTGAACCTGAAAAAGGTCCTCGGTTTCATCACCGACGCGGGCGGCCGTACCTCCCACACCTCTATCATGGCGCGTTCTCTGGAACTGCCTGCCATCGTGGGTACCGGCAGCGTCACCGCTCAGGTGAAAAACGGCGACTATCTGATTCTGGATGCCGTAAACAATCTGGTTTACGTCAACCCAACCAATGAAGAGATCGATAAACTGCGCGCGGTTCAGGAGCAGGTTGCGACTGAAAAAGCGGAACTCGCTAAGCTGAAAGACCTGCCAGCCATCACCCTGGACGGCCATCAGGTAGAAGTGTGCGCAAACATCGGTACCGTCCGCGACGTTGATGGCGCTGAGCGCAACGGTGCGGAAGGCGTCGGTCTCTATCGTACAGAATTCCTGTTCATGGACCGCGACGCGCTGCCAACGGAAGAAGAGCAGTTTGCTGCTTACAAAGCCGTGGCTGAAGCGTGTGGCTCTCAGGCGGTTATCGTCCGTACCATGGACATCGGTGGCGACAAAGAGCTGCCGTACATGAACTTCCCGAAAGAAGAGAACCCGTTCCTGGGCTGGCGTGCAATCCGTATCGCGATGGATCGTAAAGAGATCCTCCGTGACCAGGTTCGCGCAATCCTGCGTGCCTCTGCTTTCGGTAAACTGCGCATCATGTTCCCGATGATCATCTCTGTTGAAGAAGTGCGTGCACTGAAGAAAGAGATCGAAATCTACAAGCAGGAACTGCGCGACGAAGGTAAAGCGTTTGACGAGTCAATCGAGATCGGCGTGATGGTGGAAACACCTGCGGCGGCGACCATTGCGCGTCATTTAGCCAAAGAAGTTGATTTCTTTAGTATCGGTACCAATGATTTAACGCAGTACACCCTGGCAGTTGACCGTGGTAATGATATGATTTCACATCTCTACCAGCCAATGTCACCGTCCGTGCTGAACTTGATTAAGCAAGTTATTGATGCTTCTCATGCAGAAGGTAAATGGACTGGCATGTGTGGTGAGCTTGCAGGCGACGAACGTGCTACACTTCTGTTGCTGGGTATGGGTCTGGACGAATTCTCTATGAGCGCCATTTCCATCCCGCGCATTAAGAAGATTATCCGTAACACGAACTTTGAAGATGCGAAGGTGTTAGCAGAGCAGGCTCTTGCTCAACCGACAACGGACGAGTTAATGACGCTGGTTAACAAGTTCATTGAAGAAAAAACAATCTGCTAATCCACGAGATGCGGCCCAAATTACTGCTTAGGAGAAGATCATGGGTTTGTTCGATAAACTGAAATCTCTGGTTTCTGATGATAAGAAAGACTCCGGAACTATTGAGATTGTTGCTCCGCTCTCCGGCGAGATCGTCAACATCGAAGACGTGCCGGATGTAGTGTTTGCTGAGAAAATCGTTGGTGATGGCATTGCTATCAAACCAACTGGCAACAAAATGGTTGCTCCAGTTGACGGCACCATCGGTAAAATTTTTGAAACCAACCATGCGTTCTCTATCGAATCTGATAGCGGTATCGAACTGTTCGTTCACTTCGGTATCGACACCGTTGAACTGAAAGGCGAAGGCTTCAAACGTATCGCGGAAGAAGGCCAACGTGTAAAAGTTGGCGACCCGGTAATTGAATTCGATCTGCCACTGCTGGAAGAAAAAGCCAAGTCTACCCTGACGCCGGTTGTTATCTCCAACATGGACGAAATCAAAGAACTGATCAAACTGTCTGGCAGCGTCACCGTGGGTGAAACCCCGGTTATCCGCATCAAGAAGTAATTCTTGCCGCACAGAAAAATGGCGCCTTCGGGCGCCATTTTTGTTTATGCAGGGAGGATAAGCTCGTCGTAGCCTTTCGACTGGGTATAGAGCATGACGTCCGTCACCCGATCGCCCGCCATACGAATGGCATCGGCAACGGTTTTCCCCTCTACAATGCCGCTCACCAGCTCTGAACAGAACAGATCGCCCGTCCCTTTCAGGTCGGTTTCTACGCGCGGATGCGCGCTGACGGTCACGCCTTCATGCGTCACCAGCACAACGTGGATGTTTTGCGGGTCGTCAGCAACCGGCGCGCTGGTTATCGCCACCCATCTCAGGCTGTCAGAGAGCAATCCCTGAGCCGCCGCGATGGCGCTTTCTGGCGTACGGCACGGTTTGCCGCTTAACACTTCCAGCTCGTAGACGTTTGGCGTAATCCCCTGCGCCAGCGGCAGCAGGTGCTCCCGGTACGCTTGCGGGATCTCGGGCTTCACGTACGTTCCGCTGTCGATATCGCCGATAACCGGGTCAACCAGCACCAGCAGGTCAGGATGCTGCGCTTTCACCGCCTTCAGCCACTGCGCCAGTAGAGCAATCTGACTGGCGCTGCCCATATAGCCGGTAGTGACCGCCTTAAGCTCGCGCAGGATCTCGCGCTCTTCCAGCGCCTTCAGGTAGCCGCTGAACCACTCATCGGGGATCACGCCGCCGTAGAACGTGTCGTAGTGCGGCGTGTTGCTGAACAGCACCGTCGGCACCGCCGTTACGTTAAGCCGATGAGTACGAATATTCGGTACCGCAATGCTGTTTCCCACGCTGCCGTACACCACCTGCGACTGCACCGCGACAATGTCGGTTTGCTGCGCCCGGGTATTGTCCCGGAATAGAATCATTTCCATGACGCTTAAATTCCCGCCCCCTGCGAATAACTCTCTTCACCAAAGACGCCGGTAGACAGATAGCGATCGCCGCGATCGCAAATAATCGCCACCACCACTGCCCCCGGGTTGGACTTTGCCACCCGAATCGCACCCGCTACCGCGCCGCCCGAGCTGACCCCGCAGAAGATGCCTTCGCGCACGGCCAGCTCACGCATGGTATTTTCCGCCTCGCGCTGGTGAAGATCCAGCACCTGGTCCACAAGCTGCGCATTAAAGATGCCGGGCATATACTCCGCCGGCCAGCGGCGAATGCCCGGAATGCTGCTCCCCTCTTCCGGCTGCAGGCCCACAATGGTGACGGCTTTGTCCTGCTCGCGCAGAAAACGCGACACGCCGGTAATGGTGCCGGTGGTGCCCATGCTGGAGACAAAGTGGGTGATGCGCCCGTCGGTTTGCTGCCAGATTTCCGGGCCGGTGGTGGTGTAGTGCGCGTACGGGTTGTCCGGGTTGTTGAACTGATCGAGCAGCTTACCTTCGCCGCGCTCGGCCATTTCTAACGCCAGGTCGCGCGCGCCTTCCATCCCCTGCTCTTTGGTCACCAGAATCAGCTCGGCCCCGTAGGCACGCATCGCGGCGCGGCGCTCCTGGCTCATGTTATCCGGCATCAGCAGCTTCATGCGGTAGCCTTTCAGCGCCGCAATCATCGCCAGGGCGATACCGGTGTTGCCGCTGGTAGCCTCAATCAGCACGTCGCCCGGCTTGATTTCACCACGCTTTTCGGCTTGGACAATCATCGACAGCGCGGCGCGGTCTTTCACCGACCCCGCCGGATTATTGCCTTCGAGTTTGACCCAGATTTCGCTGCTGTTGTCTGGCCCCATGCGCTGAAGCTTGACCAGAGGCGTGTTGCCGATGGTGTGTTCGAGTGTATTCACGATTTTTACTCAATAAAAAAGCCGGGTTGCGCGCAGCGATCCCGGCCTACAAGACACAGTTTTAGCTGTAGGCCCGGTCAGCGCAGCGCCACCGGGCGATAAACATCCTAATAACCTATCAGGCTGACTCCGCCAGAGCAATATCCTCGCGCGTCTCGATGCGCTCCTTGCCGTGGTAAATACGGGCATGCTGAAGCCCGACAAACAGGCGCTCGCCCCGGTGCGGCGGGACGTCGTCGCGCATGACCACGGTCAGCGGCTCGGTATACCAGCCCAGCGGCTGTACCACCAGTTGGGTGTAGTGCCCTTTAGGGCTTGCTTCCAGCACCTGCACCGGCAGCGGTGAGTCCAGGCTGGTTCGGCGGCTGACGTCCACTTCCCACGGGCGCAGGAACAGATCGACCGGCCCCTGATGCGCAGAGGTATAGCCCAGCGGCCAGCGGTGCGCGCCGACGTGGAACTGTCCACCGCGAATGGTGCCCTGCAGACGGTTTACCTCGCCCATAAACTCCAGCACGAAGCGGGTCGCCGGTTCACGCCAGAGCTGCTCCGGCTCGTCTACCTGCTCAATGTTGCCCTGGCTCATGACCACCACGCGATCCGCAACTTCCATCGCCTCTTCCTGGTCGTGGGTCACGAAGACGCTGGTAAACTTCAGCTCTTCATGCAGCTGACGCAGCCAGCGACGCAGCTCTTTACGCACCTGCGCATCCAGCGCGCCGAACGGTTCATCCAGCAGCAGAATTTGCGGCTCAACGGCCAGGGCTCGCGCCAGCGCCACGCGCTGTTTCTGGCCGCCGGAAAGCTGCGCCGGGAAACGATCGGCCAGATGCGCCAGCTGCACCATCTCCAGCAGCTTGGTCACTTTCGCCTTGATGGCGGCGGCATTCGGACGCTCGCGACGCGGCAGCACGGTCAGGCCAAACGCGATGTTATCGAACACGGTCATGTGGCGGAACAGCGCGTAGTGCTGGAATACAAAGCCCACTTTACGATCGCGGGCATGCAGGCGGCTCACGTCGGTGCCGTGGAAGCGGATATGCCCGCTGGTCTGGTGCTCAAGCCCGGCGATAATACGCAGCAGCGTGGTTTTACCCGAGCCAGAAGGCCCCAGCAGCGCCACCATTTGTCCGGAAGGGATATCCAGCGAGATATCATTCAGCACCTGGGTGCGACCAAAAGACTTCTTAATATTGGCAATCTCAATGCTCATGATTTCCCTCCTGATGCTGACGTTTTTCCTGATTTTCTAAACGCCACTGCACCACACTCTTTAAAAACAGGGTCAAAATGGCCATCAGCGTCAGCAACGCTGCGGCAGTAAACGAGCCGATGGTGTTGTAATCCTGCTGCAGCAGTTCAATCTGCAACGGCAGCGACAGGGTTTCACCGCGAATCGAGCCGGAGACCACCGACACCGCGCCGAACTCGCCAATCGCGCGGGCGTTGGTCAGCACCACGCCGTAAAGCAGCGCCCAGCGGATGTTCGGCAGCGTCACGCGGCGGAACATTTGCCACCCCGACGCGCCCAGCAGCACCGCCGCTTCGTCTTCGTTGCTGCCCTGGCTTAACATCACCGGCACCAGCTCGCGCACCACAAACGGACAGGTCACGAAGATGGTGACCAGCACCATGCCCGGCCAGGCAAACATGATCTGCAGGTTATGCGCATCCAGCCAGCCGCCCAGCGGACCGTTGGAGCCGTAAAAGAGCAGGTACACCAGACCCGCCACCACCGGCGACACCGCAAAAGGAATGTCCAGCAGGGTCAGCAGCAGCTGACGTCCCGGGAAGTTAAAGCGCGTCACCAGCCACGCCAGCAGGGTACCGAACACGAGGTTTACCGGCACGGTGATTAACGCAATCAGTACGGTCAGCCAGATGGCGTGCAGCATATCCGGGTTCGCCAGGTTCTCCAGCGCGGGCATCAGCCCCTTGCTGAACGCCTGAACGAAGATATAAATCGTCGGCACGACGAGAATGAGGGCAGACACCAGAACGCCCGCCCCAATCAGAAACCATTTACCCCAGTTAATGCGGGGTGCATCGTATCGCTTCAATTGCGTAACTTCCGCCATCAGTGACCTACCACACGTCGACCAAAGCGACTTTGCAGAGTGTTAATTGAGTACAGCAGCAGCAGCGAGGCCGCCAGGATCACCGAGGCGATCGCGCTCGCCGCCGGATAATCAAACTCCTGCAGGCGAATGAAAATCATCAGCGAGGTGACTTCCGTTTTCCAGGCGATGTTCCCGGCGATAAAAATTACCGCGCCGAACTCGCCGAGGCTGCGGGTAAACGACAGCGCAACGCCCGCCATCAGCGCCGGAGAAAGCTCCGGCAGAACCACCTTGCGAAAGCTCTGCCAGCGCGTGGCGCCCAGCGTTTCCGCCGCTTCTTCGTACTCTGGCCCCAACTCTTCCAGCACCGGCTGCACGGTACGCACCACAAACGGGATGCTGGTAAAAGCCATCGCCACCGCGATACCAAGCCAGGTATAGGTCACTTTGATGTCAAACTTCGCCAGCCACTCGCCGTAGAGCCCATTAACGGAAAAGAGCGACGCGAGGGTTAAGCCCGCCACCGCCGTCGGCAGCGCAAACGGCAGATCCATCAAGGCATCAAGCAGCGTGCGGCCCGGAAAGCGATAGCGAGTTAAGATCCACGCCATCAGCAGGCCAAACACGCCGTTAAAAATAGAGGCGACAAACGCTGACAGCAGCGTCACCTTATAGGCCGCGACTACCTGCGGGTTGGTGATCACGTCCCAGTACTGCGCCCAGCTCATCTGCGCAAGCTGCATCACCAGCGCGCTGAGCGGCAGCAGCAGGATCAGGCAGACGAACAGCAGGCTGGTGCCGAGGCTTAAGGTAAAACCCGGCAGCACGCGTTTAGTCGAGACTGCAAACATCACTTACGCCCCGCCGCCAGCAGTTTGTCTAACTCACCGCCGCTGGCAAAGTGCGTTTTCATCACCTCAGGCCAGGAGCCGAAACGTTCTTCCACGCGGAACAGCGCGGTCTGCGGGAATTTGTCTTTCAGCTTGTTCATCACGTCCGGGTTGTTCACGCGGTAGTAGTAATCGGTAATGATGGTCTGCGCCTGCGGGCTGTAAAGGTAGTTGAGATAGGCTTTTGCCGCTTTCTCGGTACCGTTTGCCTGCACGTTTTTATCCACCCACGCCACCGGGAACTCGGCCAGAATGTTGGTTTTCGGGATAACCACCTCGAAGCCCTGGGCTTCATACTGCTTGCGGATGTTATTCACTTCCGACTCGAAGCTGATCAGCACATCGCCCAGCCCGCGCTCTGCGAAGGTGGTGGTGGCTCCGCGTCCGCCGGTATCAAACACCTCGACGTTTTTCAGGAACTGGGTCATGAACTGCTCGGTTTTGGCCTTGTCGTTACCGTCAGCCTTGTCCGCTGCGCCCCATGCGGCTAAATAAGTATAACGCGCGTTACCGGACGTTTTTGGGTTCGGGAAAATCAGCTTCACGTCGGAACGCACCAGGTCGCTCCAGTCGTGGATATTCTTCGGGTTGCCCTTACGCACCAGGAAGCCCATGGTGGAGTAGAACGGCGAGCTGTTGTTAGGCAGACGGCTCTGCCAGTCCGCCGGGATCAGCTTGCCTTTGTCGTGCAGGATCTGCACGTCGGTCACCTGATTGTAGGTCACCACGTCCGCTTTCAGGCCCTGCAAAATCGCCAGCGCCTGCTTGGACGACCCGGCGTGGGACTGCTTGATGGTCAGCTTGTCGCCGTTGTTGTCTTTCGCCCACTGCTGTTCAAACGGGGGATTAAGGGCGGCAAACAGCTCGCGGGAGACGTCATACGAACTATTCAACAGTTCAGTCGCCTGCGCCTGTGCCGCCAGCAGTAAACCTGCCAGCACCAGAGTTCCTTTTTTCAGTACAGTAACGGCCATTGCGCACCCTTATAAATGTGATGACTATCTTATAGTCATAATATTTATAACGGAGATGAAAGGAGTAACGGTTTTATATACCGTTTGGTGATTTAGAAGCAGAAAAGGGAATAAGGGGGCGTGGAACATTGCCGGGTGGCGCTAGCGCTTACCCGGCCTACGTATAGAGAGCGGTTTTACAGCGCCAGCAGGCGCTCAACGGACGGCGCGAAGTAGTAGCCGCCGGTCACCGGCTTGGTGAAGCGCAGCATCGCGTCGCGCTTGCCGTCGGTATCGCCGAACATGCTCAGCAGCTGCTGCTCGATGTTGTGCAGGCGCGCGCAGTAGGCGCAGAAGTAAAGACCGTGGGTACCGCTTGCGGTGCCGTAGGGCAGGCTCTGGCGGACAATCTTCAGCCCTTTGCCGTCTTCTTTGAGGTCAACGCGGGTCAGGTGCGAGGTTACCGGACGGTCGTCGCCATCGATCTCTTCGTTCGCCTCTTTAGTACGACCAATCATCATCTCCTGGTCATGCACGCTCATGCGGTTAAGCTGCTTGAGGTTGTGCTCCCAGCGCTGCACGAACACGTAGCTGCCGCCCGCGTCCACGCCGTCTTTAATCACCGCCACGTCGCGACGCACTTCTTCACCCGCCGGGTTTTCCGTTCCGTCGACGAAGCCGCTCAGATCGCGCTCTTCCACCCAGCGGAAGCCGTGCACTTCTTCCTGCACCTCAATGCTGTCGCCGAACGCTTCCACCGCCGCCTGGGCAACGGAAAAGTTCACGTCGTGACGCAGAGAGAGAATATGAATGAGCAGATCGTACTGGGTGGCCGGAGCCAGACCTTTACCGTAAGGGATAAAGTCCTTCAGCTCTTCCGCCCCTTCACCACCGCTCAGCTGACGCCAGACGGTATTGCCAAAGGCGACAACGGCGCCGAGGTGCGCTTCCGGAAATTTGGCCTGGAAGGTCGCCAGCTTATCAACAAACGCTTTACTGGCCGCACGCAGGGCATCCACGTCCCCTTTAAGATTGGCTTCAATCCAAATCGCCGCGCGGCAATGTTCTGGCAAAATGCCACTCTGAACCTGAGACATCGCTCCTCCTGAAATAAAGATGCCACGTCAGCGTGGCATTGATGGCGGCTATTATACCCGGATTTCAGCGAGGCGGTTTGTTCAGGCGCAAATTACTGCTGCCAGAGTATTTTGCTCACTTTCCAGTTCTTGAGCGTATCGTCAGACGGCATTAATCCCTCCGGGCCGCTCCAGGTACCGGTGAAGACATAGCTGATGTGCTGGCTGCCTTCCGCTTTACATGCCACCGCGACGCCCTCATCCGAAGGCGCGCTGGTGCAGTTGCCAAAGGCTTGTTTATACAGATCGCTAAACGGCGTTCCCACCTTCACGCCGCTGGCGGTCGGGATGGTATCGTCCAGCACCGCAATACGGTTCACCGTGCCTTTATCGCCATTAATCACCAGCGCCACTTTGCCCCCCTTCAGCGCTTCGTAATAGCGCACAATGTTGCCATTCTCGGTTTTCATGCCGCTGCGCAGGCGATAGTCGCTGCCGAGCGCATCCTGGATAGCATTCTGATCCAGCGCCGTCGCGGCGGTAATTTTTCCTACGCCCTGCTCGGTCACCTCCGTGGATGAGCCAAACCAGTTCCACGGATACGCAGCGGACCAGTTAATGGAGGAGAGCGTCGAACAGCCGGTCAACGCCAGCGGGAGCGCGCATAAAAGTAAACGCAGCGATTTCATTGAAACGTCCTTTCTTGTTAAATCAACGCTTGTTGGAGTGCGACATCGGCAAAAAGTGCCGGATTAATCATCCTGATGCCTAAAACAGGCGCGAAGACGGGGATTCGTGAGCAGCCAGAGCAGCGCCACGATATCCGCCACCACCAGCGCGATACCGATGCCCGTTAGCGGTTCACCGTACCACCAAAGCACAGGCTGCCAGAACAGTAGCGCAATCTGGGCAAGGATGAGCAGCCAGCGAAGTGCCCCCCAAAAGCGTGGAATCAGATGCCGCCGTCCGCTGACCAAAAAAGCCAGTACGGCGGGAATGCCCGGCAGCAAACCGATCCAGAAAGCATCGTGGTCGGGATAGAAGAGATTCAGCAGCGTGTCGCCCTGCCCGCGCGACGCGCCGGCCATCACAAACAGCACCCAGGTCCGCGCCTGCAGCAGCAGAACGCACCAGAATAAAAAAGGCAACCTGACGCGGCCCTGCGCGTCATAGTCGGCCGGATGGATCTCAGTACTCTTCATCTTCGATTAGACGCTTTCCTAAACTCAGCACGTCAGCGTGCTCGTAGCCCAGACGCTCATACATGCCCAGCACCACGTCATTATCTTCCCGCACCATGATCTGGATTTTCGGGCAGCCGCGGGCGATCAGCTTCTTCTCGAGCCGGTTGAGCAGCGCATTGGCGATGCCGCGGCCACGGTATTCCGGGTGGACGCCCAGATAATAGGCCGAGCCGCGGTGGCCGTCGTAACCGCCCATGACCGTCCCCACCACTTCTCCATTCACTTCCGCGACCAGAAACAGACTGACGTCGTGATTCACCTTACGTTCGATATCCATTTCCGGATCGTTCCACGGACGCAGCAGATCGCAGCGCTCCCAAAGGGTGATCACCTCTTCGAAATCTTCCTGGCGAAAAACGCGTATCTCCATGGTATTAACCGCCTTTTCGGGTTTAAAAACAGTGATTATGGCGTGAACCACGCCTTTAGCCAATAACCGGGGAAAATCTCGCCAAAATTTGGCATAATGTCACTTTGTCACGTATTGAAATGAAAAGTAAAACAATTCTCAATATGGACTGTCGTAACGGGAAACACGATACGATATAACACCAGGACCCCTTTTTTTAGTATTCAGGCCGCATGAGCACATTCAAACCATTAAAAGCACTCACATCGCGTCGTCAGGTTCTCAAAGCGGGGCTGGCGGCCTTAACGTTAACGGGTATCGCAAAGCAGGCTCAGGCGAAAGACGAGAGCACGCTTAAAACCAGTAACGGACACAGCAAACCGAAAACCAAAAAGCCGGGCGCGAAGCGTCTGGTGATGCTCGACCCGGGCCACGGCGGCATTGATACCGGCGCCATCGGCAAAAACGGGTCAAAAGAAAAACACGTCGTACTGGCGATTGCAAAAAATGTGCGGGCGATTTTACGCAGCAACGGCATTGACGCCCGCCTGACGCGCTCTGGCGACACCTTTATTCCGCTATATGACCGCGTCGAGATCGCCCACCAGCACGGGGCAGATCTGTTTATGTCGATTCACGCCGACGGCTTTACCAACCCGTCTGCGGCAGGAGCCTCGGTGTTTGCGCTCTCGAACCGCGGCGCCAGTAGCGCCATGGCTAAATACCTCTCCGACCGCGAAAACCGGGCGGATGAGGTCGCCGGGAAGAAAGCCACGGACAAAGACCACCTGCTCCAGCAGGTGCTGTTCGACCTCGTGCAGACGGATACGATCAAAAACAGCCTGACGCTCGGCTCGCACATTCTGAAGAAGATTAAGCCGGTGCATCGTCTGCACAGTAAAGGCACCGAGCAGGCGGCGTTTGTGGTGCTGAAGTCACCGTCCATCCCGTCGGTGCTGGTGGAAACCTCGTTCATTACCAACCCGGAAGAGGAGCGGCTCCTCGGCACCGCGGCGTTTCGTCAGAAAATCGCCAACGCCATCGCCTCCGGCATTATCAGTTACTTTAACTGGTTCGATAACCAAAAAGCGCACTCCAGGAAACGTTGATGAAACCCGATGCTCAACTGGTCAAAACCTTCCTGCTGCAGCTGCAGGATGAGATTTGCCAGAAACTTGCCACCACAGACGGCGGCGAATTTCAGGAAGATACCTGGCAGCGCGAAGCCGGCGGCGGCGGACGCAGCCGCGTGCTGCGAAACGGCGGCATCTTTGAACAGGCGGGCGTGAATTTTTCCCACGTTCACGGTGATGCGATGCCCGCGTCTGCGACGGCACATCGTCCTGAACTCGCGGGCCGCAGCTTCGAAGCGATGGGCGTTTCGCTGGTGGTGCATCCGCACAACCCGTTTGTGCCGACCAGCCACGCCAACGTGCGCTTTTTTATTGCGGAAAAGCCGGGAGCCGATCCGGTCTGGTGGTTCGGCGGCGGTTTCGACTTAACGCCCTACTACGGTTTCGAAGAGGATGCCGTACACTGGCATACCACCGCGCGGGAGATTTGCCAGCCGTTTGGCGAAGACGTCTACCCGAAATTTAAAAAGTGGTGCGACGACTACTTTTATCTGAAGCACCGCGACGAGCAGCGCGGCATCGGCGGGCTGTTCTTCGACGATCTCAACGCACCTGATTTTGATACCGCGTTCAGCTTTATGCGCGCGGTGGGCGAAGGCTATACCGACGCCTATCTGCCCATCGTCGAGCGCCGGAAAAACACAGACTACGGCGTGCGCGAGCGCGAGTTCCAGCTTTACCGCCGGGGGCGCTACGTGGAGTTCAACCTGGTGTGGGATCGCGGGACGCTGTTCGGCCTGCAGACCGGCGGGCGCACGGAGTCGATTCTAATGTCGATGCCGCCGCTGGTGCGCTGGGAGTACTGCTACGAGCCAAAAGAAGGCAGCCCGGAGGCTGCCTTGAGTGAGTTTCTGAAAGTTCGCGACTGGGTGTAACTGCCGGATGGCGCTGCGCTTATCCGGCCTACAAAACCCGTAGGTCGGGTAAGCGAAGGCGCCACCCGACACGCGGCGATTACAGCGGCTGCGTCTGCGCCTCTACCACCGCCAGCGCCACCATATTCACGATGCGGCGCACGGAGGCAATCGGCGTTAACACATGCACCGGTTTTGCCACGCCCATCAGCACCGGCCCCACGGTCACCCCTTCTGAACTGGAGACGCGCAGCAGGTTATAGCTGATACGCGCCGCTTCCACGTTCGGCATAATCAGAATGTTCGCCGATCCCTTCAGCGGGCTGTCCGGCATACGTTCGTTACGGATGCTCTCGACCAGCGCGGCATCGCCGTGCATTTCCCCGTCAATCATCAGCTCCGGCGCACGCTCGCGCACCAGCTCAAGCGTCTGGCGCATTTTGCACGCCGCCGCGGATTTAGACGAACCAAAGTTGGAGTGCGACAGCAGCGCCACCTTCGGCTCAATACCAAAGCGACGCACGGTTTCTGCCGCCATCACGGTGATCTCCGCCAGCTCGTCCGGGGAGGGATCGTCGTTAACGTAGGTATCGGCGATAAAGGTGTTGCCGCTTGGCAGCAGCAGGGCATTCATCGCCCCGGCGGTATGGACCCCGTCACGATAGCCGAAGATCTCCTGCACCACGCTGAAGTGCTCGTGGTAATCGCCGATGGTGCCGCAGATCAGCGCATCCGCCTCGCCGCGATGCACCATGATCGCGCCGATCACCGTGGTGTTGCTGATGACCGCTTTCTGCGCCTGCTCCTGGGTGATCCCGCGACGCTTCATGATCGCGTAGTATTCGCTCCAGTACTCCTTGAAGCGCGGATCCGATTCGTTGTTGACGATCTCGAAGTCGACGCCCGGCTTAATCTGCAGGCCCAGTTTCTGAATGCGCATCTCGATGACGCTCGGACGACCAATCAGGATCGGCTTCGCCAGGCCCAGGCTCACCAGCTCCTGGGTAGCGTGCAGCACGCGCGCCTCTTCCCCTTCCGCCAGCACCACGCGCTTCGCGTCGGCGCGCGCCTGGGAGAAGATCGGCTTCATAAACAGGTTGGTCTTGTAGACGAACTCGGTGAGCTTATCGACGTAGGCGTCGAAATCCTCAATCGGACGCGTCGCGACGCCGGAGTCCATCGCCGCTTTGGCTACCGCTGGCGCGATCTTCACGATCAGACGCGGGTCGAACGGTTTTGGAATGATGTAGTCCGGGCCAAAGCTCAGATCCTGATCGCCGTAGGCGGAGGCAACCACTTCGCTCTGCTCCGCGTGCGCCAGCTCCGCGATGGCGTGTACGGCGGCAAGCTTCATCTCTTCGTTGATTGCCGTGGCGCCGACGTCCAGCGCGCCGCGGAAGATGAACGGGAAGCAGAGCACGTTGTTGACCTGGTTCGGGTAGTCGGAACGGCCGGTACAGATAATGGCGTCTTCACGCACCGCTTTCGCCAGCGGCGGCAGGATTTCCGGTTCCGGGTTCGCCAGGGCCAGGATCATCGGCGCGCGCGCCATCTTCTTCACCATCTCCTGGGTCAGCACTTTCGGACCCGAGCAGCCGAGGAAGATATCCGCACCCTCGATCACGTCCTCAAGCGTGCGCTTGCCGTCGTCCTCCACCGCATACGCCGCTTTGGTTTCCGCCATGTTCGGCTCGCGGTCTTTGTAGATAACGCCCTTGGAATCGCAAACCACGATGTTGTGTTTCTGCATCCCCAGCGCCACCAGCAGGTTCATACAGGCGATGGCCGCGGCGCCTGCGCCAGAAACCACCATGCGCACGTCGGAGAGATTTTTCTCTACCACGCGCAGGCCGTTCAGAATCGCGGCGGTGCTGATAATCGCGGTCCCGTGCTGGTCGTCATGGAACACGGGAATGTTCATACGCTCGCGCAGCTTCTGCTCGATATAGAAACATTCCGGCGCTTTGATGTCTTCCAGGTTAATCCCCCCGAAGGTCGGCTCCAGCGCGGCCACCACGTTGATGAATTTGTCAGGATCGAGTTCGTCCACCTCGATATCAAACACGTCGATTCCGGCGAATTTCTTGAACAGCACCCCCTTCCCTTCCATCACCGGCTTACCGGCCAGCGCGCCGATGTTGCCCAGCCCCAGCACCGCCGTGCCGTTAGAGATCACCGCGACCAGGTTGCCGCGCGCGGTGTATTTGTAGGCCGCCAGCGGATCTTTTTCGATTTCCAGACACGGGGCCGCCACGCCCGGCGAATAGGCCAGCGCCAGATCGCGCTGGGTTGCCAGCGGCTTGGTTGGGGAGACCTGAATTTTGCCCGGAACGGGGAACTCGTGAAAATCGAGGGCACTCTGTTTCAACTGCTCATCCATCTTATTTTTCCTTTCACGTATCGGTCAAAAGGGTGACGTAAGCGATCCTGATGCACACCCTGGTGTGCCGCCTAGTATCGCCTCAGGCCGCCTCCTAAACTTTGAAGGCTGCCAAACTCTCACCATCACACATTAAAAATTGTTATCAATTTATAACAGCCATGTTACCCGTCTCAAAAGCAATGCCTCCCCCGTCTGCTATGCTTTTTTGTTAAGTCCATCATGATTTTTCCAGAAGTGTGAACTAACGCACTCATCTAACTCTTTTATTTCCAAGGAGTAATCTTTTATGAACCAGCTAGACGGCATCAAACAATTCACCACCGTGGTGGCAGACAGCGGCGATATCGAGTCGATTCGCCACTATCAGCCGGAGGATGCGACCACTAACCCTTCGCTCCTGCTCAAGGCGGCAGGGCTTGCCCATTTTAGCCATCTGATTGATGACGCGATTGCCTACGGTAAACAGCGCGGGAAAACGCAGGAGCAGCAGGTGGCCGAAGCCAGCGACAAGCTGGCGGTTAATTTTGGTGCGGAAATTCTTAAAAGCATTCCGGGACGCGTCTCGACCGAAGTCGATGCCCGCCTCTCGTTCGACAAAGAAAAGAGCATTAACAAGGCGCGTCGTCTGGTAGAACTCTACCAGGAGCAGGGGATCGATAAATCACGCATTCTGATTAAGCTCGCATCGACGTGGGAAGGCATCCGCGCGGCTGAGGTGCTGGAGAAAGAGGGGATCCACTGCAACCTGACGCTGCTGTTTTCGTTTGCCCAGGCGCGCGCCTGCGCCGAAGCGGGCGTGTTCCTCGTCTCGCCGTTTGTCGGGCGCATCTACGACTGGTATCAGGCAAAACAGCCGATGGATCCGTACGTGGTGGATGAAGATCCGGGCGTGAAGTCGGTCCGTAATATCTACGACTACTACAAACAGCACCGCTACGAAACCATCGTGATGGGGGCTAGCTTTCGCCGTACAGAACAGATCCTCGCCCTGGCAGGCTGCGACCGCCTGACCATCTCCCCTAACCTGCTCCAGGAGCTACAGGACAAAGAAGAGACGGTGATCCGCAAGCTGGTGCCGACCTCCACCGTGCTGCCAAAACCGAAAGCCATGACCGAAGCGGAGTTCCGCTGGGAGCACAATCAGGACGCGATGGCCGTGGATAAACTGGCGGAAGGCATTCGCCTGTTCGCCGTCGACCAGCGCAAACTTGAAGACCTTCTCGCCGCCAAACTTTAACCTTGCCACGGAGTGAACTATGTCCCGTAAAGAGCTAGCCAATGCCATTCGCGCCCTCAGCATGGATGCCGTGCAGAAAGCCAATTCCGGCCACCCCGGCGCGCCGATGGGCATGGCGGATATTGCCGAAGTGCTGTGGAACGACTTTCTGAAGCACAACCCCAATGACCCGACGTGGTACGACCGTGACCGCTTTATTCTCTCTAACGGCCACGCCTCCATGCTGCTCTACAGCCTGCTGCACCTGTCCGGCTACGACCTGCCGCTTGAGGAGCTGAAAAACTTCCGCCAGCTGCACTCCAAAACGCCGGGCCACCCGGAAATCGGCTATACGCCGGGCGTAGAAACTACCACCGGGCCGCTGGGTCAGGGGCTGGCGAATGCGGTCGGGCTGGCGATAGCCGAACGCACGCTGGCGGCGCAGTTTAACCAGCCGGACCACGAGATTGTCGATCACTATACCTACGTGTTTATGGGTGACGGCTGCCTGATGGAGGGGATCTCCCACGAGGTCTGCTCCCTGGCAGGCACCCTGGGGCTGGGCAAGCTGATTGGCTTCTACGATCGCAACGGCATCTCCATCGACGGCGAGACCGAAGGCTGGTTTACCGACGACACGGCAAAACGCTTCGAGGCCTACCACTGGCACGTGGTGCACGAGATTGACGGCCACGATCCGGAGGCGGTGAAAAAAGCGATTCAGGAAGCGCAGAGCGTGAAGGACAAACCGTCCCTGATTATCTGCCGCACGGTGATCGGCTTCGGCTCGCCGAACAAGGCGGGCAAAGAGGAGGCGCACGGCGCGGCGCTGGGTGACGAAGAAGTGGCGCTGACCCGGCAGAAGCTGGGCTGGAAATACCCGCCGTTTGAGATCCCGAAAGAGATCTACAGAGCCTGGGATGCCCGTGAAGACGGTGAGAAAGCCCAGCACGCCTGGAACGAAAAATTTGCCGCCTACAAAAAAGCGCACCCGGATCTCGCAGCCGAGTTTTCCCGCCGCATGAGCGGCGGCCTGCCGGAAGACTGGGACGATAAAACCCAGGCGCTGATTGAGAACCTGCAGTCCAACCCGGCGAAAATCGCCACCCGAAAGGCATCGCAAAACACCCTGAACGCCATCGGCCCTCTCCTGCCCGAACTGCTCGGCGGCTCGGCGGACCTGGCGCCCAGCAACCTGACCATCTGGTCCGGCTCAAAATCGCTGAAAGAGGACATTGCCGGGAACTACATCCACTACGGCGTGCGCGAGTTTGGGATGACCGCGATTGCTAACGGCATCGCCCACCACGGCGGCTTCGTGCCCTACACCGCCACCTTCCTGATGTTCGTCGAGTATGCCCGCAACGCGGCGCGCATGGCGGCGCTGATGAAGGCCCGGCAGATCATGGTCTATACCCATGACTCCATCGGGCTGGGTGAAGATGGCCCGACGCACCAGGCGGTGGAACAGCTGGCAAGCCTGCGCTTAACGCCCAACTTCAGCACCTGGCGGCCGTGCGATCAGGTGGAAGCGGCGGTCGGCTGGAAGCTGGCGGTGGAACGCCACAACGGCCCGACGGCGCTGATTCTGTCGCGCCAGAACCTGGCGCAGATTGAGCGTACCCCGGAGCAGGTGAAAAACATCGCCCGCGGCGGCTACATTCTGAAAGACAGCGGCGGCAAGCCGGACGTGATCCTGATTGCGACCGGGTCCGAGGTGGAAATCACGGTAAAAGCGGCGGAAAAACTGACCGCCGAAGGCCACGCGGTGCGCGTGGTGTCCCTGCCTTCAACGGATATTTTTGACGCCCAGGACGAGGCGTACCGGGAATCGGTCCTGCCGTCCAACGTCGCGGCGCGCGTGGCGGTTGAAGCCGGTATTGCCGACTACTGGTACAAGTACGTCGGGCTGAAAGGGGCGATTGTCGGCATGCGGGGCTACGGCGAGTCCGCCCCGGCCGATAAGCTGTTCCCGTATTTCGGCTTTACCGTTGAGAACGTGGTTGAGAAGGCGTTGAGCGTGATCTAGTGCGCTCTGCTTGCCGGGTGGCGCTGTCGCTTACCCGGCCTACAAAACCTATGAATCGTAGGCCGGGTAAGGCAAAGCCGCCACCCGGCAAAAACTACCGCGTGATCCACAGCGTAGGCCAGGCATCTGGCCCGTTCCAGCTGTCGCAGCTCGGCTCCTCGGCGTAGCGCACCAGGCGGAACCGCTGGCCATCAAAACGCCAGCGCGTCTGGATCCCGCAATCGCCGATACCACGCCCCAGCGCGAGCGTTGTCAGCTCGCGCGTCTTCTCATCGAAGCTGGCATTCATCAATTCCATTTCGCTGTCGCCGCTTGACGGCGTAAACGGCAGCCGCAGCCTGACGCTGCGCGCGGTGAACGGTTTCTTACGTGACACCAGCCACGCCAGATCGACCGTGTTGTAGGCCCCCGCCTCGCAGCTCACAATCAGCAGCGCCTTCTCATCGGTTAACGCGGTGACGCGTACTTCCCGGCGGTTAGGATCCAGCGAGCACTGGCTGCTGTTCATCCGTCCGGTACCGTAGTCCAGCAGGTCGTTCAGTTCGGCGTGGTAAAGCGGTGTCGGGGTAGGGTTAACGACCGCCACCTTTTTCAGGGCGGGTGCAGGCGGTACGCTTAACGGCGGATCGTCACCTTTCCTGATCCACGCGGTTTCGCTGCCGACGCGCTTCTGCTGCGCATCAATAAACAGCAGCGCGGCCTTAAGCCCGCTCAGTGAAATCACCTGCTTACCGCCGCTCAGGGTCAGAGCCTTCCCTTCCTGGATATTTTTCAGAAAGGCGGTGATGGTGGCCGCATCGTCCGTTTTCAGATGCCAGGACGTAAGCTGCCAGCGCTGCTTGTCGAGCTTAAGGGGAACATTATCCAGCAGCAGCCGGGGGGCAATCTCCGGCTCTTTGACCGAGGGCGTATCAAGACCGCCGAGATCGATTCGCAGCGTGGCATCCGTTTTCGCCCCGGCGCTGCGGGTGAGCGTCATGACCAGACCACGGTGCTCGCCCGTGTTGCGGGCAAGGCAAAAGTTCTGGTTATTGCAGGTCACCTGCCAGTCAGAAAAGGCTTGCTGCGCGGGTGCAGCCCGCACCTGCGGCGCGAGGAACACCCAAAACAGGGAAAACAAAAAGACGCTGTAGCGCATGAATAACACAATCCCGGAACGAAAACGCGTAACTGGGCAGTATCTTCGTGTTACCGCCGGGGTTGCTCAATCGGATTTATCAGATATCCCCGAAAAACAGGCTATTTCCGTTCGAAAGTGGCATTCATTAACCCGGTCGTCTGTAAATACTGCAGTAATATCACCGCTTTACCATCCCTGATTTCACCTGAACGCACCATCTCCAGCGCGCGGGTAAAGGGCAGCTCCAGCACTTCGATATCTTCATCCTCTACGCCACCGCCCCGGTGAGTGCGCTGCGCGTCGCTGTATTCCGCAATGAAGAAATGCACAATTTCCGTCACGCCGCCCGGAGACATAAACAGCTCGAAAACCTTTTTGACCTCGCCCACTTCGAAGCCCGTCTCTTCGACGGCCTCTTTGCGGATGCAGACTTCCGGCTCATCGTCATCGAGCAGGCCCGCGCAGGTTTCAATCAGACGTCCGTCAGGGTTGCCGTTAACCCATGTCGCCACCCTGAACTGGCGGATCAGCACCACGCTCTGCTTTTCACGGTTATAGAGCAGAATCGTTGCCCCGTTGCCGCGGTCATAGACCTCGCGCCTGTGGCGGATCACTTCACCGTTATTACGCGTAAGATCGTAGGTGATGTTACGCAGGACAAAGTAGTTTTCAGAAAGAATTTTGTCTTTGATAACGTCAATTTTCAGGGTCATACGGGCTCCACGACACAATGAGTCGCTCTATACTACGCCGTGAATCCCGCTTTGTCGCCCGCCGGTTTAATGGGGTTTTGCTGCGTTAACGCCCAGCCAGTCGAGTATGCCTTGCGCCGCATGACGCCCTTCCGCCATTGCGGTCACCACCAGATCCGCCCCGCGTACCGCATCGCCTCCGGCGAAGATTTTAGGGTTAGTCGTCTGGTATCGGTAGCGGCTCTCGACCGAGGCAACGATCCGCCCCCGGTCATCCGTTTCGACGCCCTGGGCCTGCAGCCACGGCATCGCGTGCGGGTTAAAACCAAACGCCATGATGACCGCATCCGCCGCCATCACAAACTCGCTGCCCGCGACGGGAACGGGCCTACGCCGCCCCTGCGCATCCGGCTCGCCGAGCTCGGTGCGCAGCATCCGGATACCGTTGGCCTTTCCGTTCGGATCCCGCGTCACCTCAACCGGCTGGACGTTAAATTCAAACGCCGCGCCCTCCTCTCTGGCATTCTTCACCTCTTTCTTCGAGCCCGGCATGTTGGCCTCGTCCCGACGATAGGCGCAGGTCACCTTCGCCGCGCCGTGGCGTAACGCGGTGCGGACGCAGTCCATCGCGGTATCGCCCCCGCCGAGCACCAACACGTTTAAGCCGCGGGTGTCGATGAACGGTTCGCTGGCGGTCGCCGCCAGCCCCATCACATGCCGCGTATTGCCGACCAGGAAAGGCAGCGCGTCATAGACCCCGGGCGCGTCTTCATGCGGGATACCCGCCTTCATCGAGCGGTAGGTTCCCACGCCGATGAACAGGGCATCGTAATCGCGCGTTAACTGCAACATCGACACGTCCTTGCCCACCACGCAGTTCAGCTCGAAGCGGATCCCCATCCCGGTAAATATCTCCCTGCGCCGCGCGAGCAGCGATTTATCCAGCTTGAATGCCGGGATGCCAAAGGTCAGCAGTCCGCCAATCTCCGGATGCCGGTCGTAGACCGTGACGCTCACGCCGCTGCGCGCCAGCACGTCGGCGCACGCCAGCCCGGCCGGCCCCGCGCCGACGATCGCGACGCGTTTTTCTGTCGGCGTAACGGCGGACATGTCCGGCCGCCAGCCCATCGCCAGCGCCCGATCGGCAATATAGCGCTCGATGTTGCCGATGGTCACGGATCCCGCCACATCACGTAATGTGCAGGCGCCCTCGCATAATCGGTCCTGCGGACAGACGCGGCCGGTAATTTCAGGTAAACAGTTGGTCTGGTGCGAAAGCTCGACCGCGCCGGTGATATCCCCCGCCTTGAGGCGATCAATCCACTGCGGGATGTGGTTGTGCAGCGGGCAGGTCCATTCGCAGATGCTGTGCTCTCCGCATTTCAGGCAGCGCGATGCCTCGCGGGCGGCCTGCTCGTCGCGGAACGGCAGGTAAATTTCGTTAAAATGGCCCACGCGCTCGGCGGCAGCGCGTTTGTCAGGCTCGCCGCGTGGCGCCGTCGCCTGCATTTGCTGCCGTTTGCTGCGGGGCGCGTCATCTTCGACGGCCTGCGCATGCCAGGGCTGCGCCTCCAGGCAGGCCGTGCGCTGTCGGCGCGATTTCGTCAAGCGATCGAGGGCGGCAGGCGTCGCCAGGGAGAGGACATCTGCCGGGCAATTTTCGATACAGGCCGGGCCCTGTGGCCGCGTCAGACAGAGATCGCATTTATTCGCCGAGGCCTTCACGCTGCCGTTGTCGAGCGGGGTGACGATAATTTCCAGCGTGCCGAATGGACAGGCCACCGCGCAGGCCTTACAGCCGATGCATTTTTGTTGATTCACCTGTACGCTGTCATCGCATTTGCTGATGGCGCCGTTCGGGCAGCTTTGCGCGCAAGGGGCATTTTCGCAGTGATGACACGTGACGGGGCTGCTCTTATCGCCGGATCTCAGGACCGTGATACGGGGATGAAAATGGCGCTCGCTCAGGACGTGCTGCTCATCGTTGTGCGCCATCACGCAGGCCACTTCGCAGGCGCGACACCCTATGCACTGCTGGCTGTTAGCCATAATAAAACGATTCATAACCACACCTGTTTTTGGTTCAATAACCTTTCTCTTTATAAGAGTATGGTATTTACGCATCACGGTGCGATCGGGCAATGTTCAAATGCCCGCAACGCGCAATTATTTCCAGTGAACCTGTGGCAGATCAATTTTATTCAGAGAGCCGTTCTGTGACCGTTAAACGACCCGTTTCCGGAAGCCTTGCCTGGGCTTTCTTTTCGATTATTGTCTTATCCGTGCTGACCAGCACCGTCGCGCTGCTGACGCTTGCCAGCAGCCAGCGTGACGCCGAAGCCATTAATATCGCGGGTTCGCTGCGTATGCAGAGCTATCGTCTGGGCTACGAGATGCAGCGCAACAGCCCTTCCCTTGCGGCGCATCGCGAGAGCTGGCAGCAGACGCTGAGCGCGCCTGCCCTGCAGAAGCTGAACCGCTGGTATGTCCCGGACAATGTTAAAGCGCGCTACCAGCAGCTGCACGTCGCCTGGCTGGAGATGGATGCGCGCATCGCCCGCGGCGACAGCGCGTGGTACCAAACCCACATTGAGGATTTTGTTGGCCGCATTGATGCCTTTGTGCTCGCTCTCCAGCACTATACCGAACATAAAATTCAGACGGTGACCCTCCTCTCTCTGGCGGGCGCGCTCGGGATCCTGCTGCTGACGCTGTTTACCCTGCGGCGCATCCGCCGCCAGGTGGTGCTCCCGCTGAACAACCTGGTGGCGGCCAGCGAGCGGATTGAGCGAGGAGATTTTGCCACCCCGGCGCCGGATAGCGCCCTGCCGAACGAGCTGGGCCAGCTTTCACGCGCCTTCAACCACATGTCCGCCGAGCTGGCGACGCTCTACCGTTCGCTTGAAGCTTCGGTCGCGGAAAAGACGCGCCATTTGCATGAAGCCCACCAGCAGCTCGACATGCTGTTCAAATGCTCTCAGGCGCTGAATACCGGCCAGATCGACAGCCACTGCTTCCGGCATATACTGCAGATTGTCCATGACTATACGCAGATGAGTTATCTGGAACTGCGCACCAGCGACGACTGGCGAGTGTGTGAAGGGACTGCGTCAAACGACATCCCGCTGCAAAACCTGCCGGTACTGATGCAGGACACGCTCTACGGCGAGCTGCGCTGGCAGAGCGAGGCGGATAGCGTCCCCCTACCGCTGATGCGAAGCGTGGCGACCATGCTCGGGCGCGGGCTGTACTTTAACCAGGCGCAAAAGCATTACCAGCAGCTGCTCTTAATGGAAGAGCGCGCCACCATCGCCCGCGAGCTGCACGATTCGCTGGCGCAGGTGCTGTCGTATCTGCGCATTCAGCTTGCCCTGCTCAGGCGCGCCGTGCCGGAGGAAAATAGTCCGGCGCAGACCATCATCGCCGACTTCTCCCGCGAGCTGAACAATGCCTGGCAGCAGCTGCGCGAGCTGCTTACCACCTTCCGCCTGACGCTGAACCACGCGAACTTACCCGCGGCGCTGCAGGAGTCCCTCGACGTGCTGCAGAGCCAGACGCGGGCTAAGCTGCATCTCGACTGCCGACTCTCCTCGCTGGCGCTTGATGCGCAAAAGCAGGTGCATTTACTGCAGATCGTGCGTGAGGCCGTGCTGAATGCCATTAAGCACGCCCAGGCCAGCGAGATCGCCGTCAGCTGCGTTACCGCGGCGGACGGCACGCACAGCGTCAGCATTCGCGACAACGGCATCGGGATTGGCGAGGCCAGCGAGCCGCCGGGGCACTACGGGCTCAATATTATGCGCGAACGCGCACAGCGGCTGGGGGGAGCGCTACACTTTTCCCAACCGCAAAACGGCGGCACTCTGGTCAGCGTGACGTTCCCGGTACCTGCACCGTTAACGGGTAAATAACGGTAAAGGGGCACGCGCAGGGAAAAGCGCATGATAATTTACATTATCTCCTTTATTTCTCCACGTTTGACCTGGGCCTTAACGCTAAAGTTAGGCGGGCAATTAACAATAATGACGTGCAGCAAAACGAGGTCACTTTTTCATGGCGAATTTCTTCATCGATCGCCCCATTTTTGCCTGGGTGCTTGCCATCCTGTTGTGTCTGACAGGCGTCCTGGCCATTACTTCACTTCCCGTTGAGCAATACCCCGACCTGGCCCCGCCGAACGTGCGCGTCACCGCAAACTATCCCGGCGCGTCTGCGCAGACGCTGGAAAATACCGTGACGCAGGTTATCGAGCAGAACATGACGGGTCTGGATAACCTGATGTACATGTCCTCGCAAAGCAGCGCCACGGGGCAGGCGACGGTCACCCTGAGCTTTACGGCAGGCACCAACCCGGACGAAGCGGTGCAGCAGGTCCAGAACCAGCTGCAGTCGGCCATGCGCAAGCTCCCTCAGGCGGTGCAGAACCAGGGCGTGACCGTGCGTAAAACCGGGGATACCAACATACTGACCATCGCGTTTGTCTCGACGGATGGCTCGATGGATAAACAGGACATTGCGGACTACGTCGCCAGTAACATTCAGGATCCCATCAGCCGCATTAACGGCGTCGGGGATATCGACGCCTACGGTTCACAATACTCTATGCGCATCTGGCTCGACCCGAACAAGCTGAACAGCTACCAGATGACGGCATCCGACGTGACCACTGCCATTAAAGCCCAGAACGCCCAGATTGCCGTAGGGCAACTGGGGGGAACGCCGTCCGTTGATAAGCAAGCCCTGAACGCCACCATTAATTCACAATCCCTGCTCCAGACGCCGGACCAGTTCCGCAACATCACCCTGCGCGTGAATCAGGACGGTTCGGAAGTGCGTCTGGGCGATGTCGCTACCGTGGAAATGGGTGCGGAGAAATATGACTACCTGAGCCGCTTTAACGGCAATCAGGCCTCCGGTCTGGGGATTAAACTGGCCTCCGGCGCAAACGAAATGGCGACGGCGAAGCTGGTGTTAGACCGTCTGGATGAGCTGTCGCAGTATTTCCCGCACGGGCTGGAGTACAAAGTCGCCTATGAAACCACCTCCTTCGTTAAAGCATCGATTGAGGACGTGGTGAAGACTCTGCTGGAAGCGATCGCCCTGGTCTTCCTGGTCATGTACCTGTTCCTGCAAAACTTCCGCGCGACGCTGATCCCGACCATTGCCGTACCTGTCGTGCTGCTGGGGACCTTTGCGGTGCTTTACGCGTTCGGGTACAGCATTAATACCCTGACAATGTTTGCCATGGTGCTGGCGATTGGCCTGCTGGTGGATGATGCCATCGTGGTGGTCGAAAACGTCGAGCGCATCATGAGCGAGGAAGGGCTCTCTCCGCGCCAGGCGACGCGCAAATCGATGGGGCAAATTCAGGGAGCGCTGGTCGGGATTGCGATGGTGCTGTCGGCCGTCTTTATCCCGATGGCCTTCTTTGGCGGCACCACCGGGGCAATTTACCGCCAGTTCTCGATCACCATCGTTTCGGCTATGGTGCTTTCCGTGCTGGTGGCGCTGATCCTCACCCCCGCGCTGTGCGCCACTATTCTGAAACCGCTGCACAAAGGGGAGCAGCACGGGCAAAAAGGCTTCTTCGGCTGGTTTAACCGGATGTTTAACCGCAACGCCGCGCGCTATGAATCTGCCGTTGGCCGCGTGCTGCACCGCAGCCTGCGCTGGATGATGATTTACGTTGTGCTGCTGGGCGGCATGGTCTGGCTGTTTATGCACCTGCCCACCTCGTTCCTGCCGATGGAAGACCGGGGCATGTTCACCACCTCGGTGCAGCTCCCGAGCGGCGCAACGCAGCAGCAGACGCTGAAAGTGGTTCAGAAAGTGGAGCAGTACTTCTTCACTCAAGAGAAAGATAACGTTGTGTCGGTCTTCTCCACCGTCGGCTCCGGCCCGGGCGGAAACGGGCAGAACGTCGCCCGCATGTTCGTCCGCCTGAAGGACTGGGACGAGCGCGATACCCGCACGGGCACCTCGTTTGCCATCATTGAACGCGCGACGAAAGCCTTTGCGCACATTAAAGAAGCGCGCGTCTTTGCCAGCAGCCCGCCCGCGATAAGCGGGCTGGGCAGCTCCGCCGGGTTCGATATGGAGCTGCAGGATCACGCCGGCGCGGGCCACACGGCGCTGATGGCGGCGCGCGATAAGCTGCTGGAGCTGGCCGGAAAAGATTCAGGCCTGACCCGCGTCCGCCATAACGGCCTCGACGACAGCCCGCAGCTCCAGGTGGATATCGATCAGCGCAAGGCGCAGGCGCTGGGCGTCTCGATTAACGATATCAACGACACCCTGCAAACGGCGTGGGGCTCAAGCTATGTGAATGACTTTATGGATCGCGGCCGCGTGAAAAAAGTGTATGTCCAGTCCGCCGCGCCGTTCCGCATGCTGCCGGATGATATTAACCGCTGGTTTGTCAGGAATAACGCTGGCGGCATGGTGCCATTCTCCGCGTTTGCCACCTCGCGCTGGGAGAGCGGTTCGCCGCGCCTCGAGCGCTATAACGGCTACTCGGCGGTTGAAATCGTCGGGGAGGCCGCGCCGGGCGTCAGTACCGGTACCGCCATGGACACCATGGAAAAGCTGGTGCAGCAGCTGCCCGCCGGTTTTGGTCTGGAGTGGACGGCCATGTCTTACCAGGAGCGTCTCTCCGGGGCGCAGGCCCCCGCGCTTTACGCACTCTCTCTGCTGGTGGTCTTCCTCTGCCTTGCCGCCCTGTATGAAAGCTGGTCGGTCCCGTTCTCGGTCATGCTGGTGGTGCCGCTTGGGGTTATCGGCGCCCTGCTGGCGACCTGGATGCGCGGCCTGGAGAACGATGTGTACTTCCAGGTGGGCCTGCTCACCGTGATTGGCCTGTCGGCGAAGAACGCCATCCTGATCGTTGAGTTTGCCAACGAAATGAATGCTAAAGGACACGAGCTGATGGCCGCCACGCTGCACGCCTGCCGTCAGCGCTTACGCCCGATCCTGATGACGTCGCTGGCGTTTGTGTTTGGCGTACTGCCGATGGCAACCAGCACCGGCGCAGGCTCCAGCAGCCAGCATGCCGTCGGCACGGGCGTGATGGGAGGCATGATATCAGCCACCATCCTCGCCCTTTACTTCGTGCCGCTGTTCTTTGTGCTGGTACGTCGCCGCTTCCCGCTAAAGGAGCGACCTGAGTAAGTGGTTGAAATAAAAAAAGGCGGCTTTATGGGCCGCCTTTTTATTGTGTGATTAAGTCACACTATGGTTATTTTACTTATTTTAGTGCTCTTGCAATTCTTACTGAATGTCATTTACGAAGCATGCCTTCGATAAAATCTTTCCAGTTCCCCAGTTCACGTTCAATCATAACAACCTCTCTTATTATTATGGGCATTCTACAAAAACGGACCATCGTTGTGAAGACTATTTAACCAATTGCTGTGATTGTACCCCACGTCCTGCGGGGATTTATGATAAATATGAACGGAGTGACCTCAATTTTTTGTGACGGCCAGCAATATTTTGAAATAACCCTGCGGACGGGTGAGTTTTATTTTATTTGCTGAGTTTATTAGGTTTTTAAAGTTTATGGACTTCTATGCTTAAATGATGAAAGAATATTCAGCGTACAGTTGTGAGTCGAATTAAGAAGACTCGTTAATCCAGACAATTCCTGAATGTGTTATATTCCATTTAAGGATATATCGTCGAATTTACTGAACATTTAATTATCAGAACATCAAAAGGATCCATCATGGTTGTGATGTACGGCATTAAAAATTGCGACACCATCAAAAAAGCCCGCCGCTGGCTGGAAGCCAACAGCGTGGAGTACCGCTTCCACGATTACCGTGCCGATGGGCTTGATGCAGAATTTCTGCATAGCGCTATTCGCGAGCTGGGCTGGGAAGCGCTGCTGAACACCCGCGGCACCACCTGGCGTAAACTGGACGAATCCCTGCGCGCCAGCATCAAAGATGCCGACAGCGCGGCCAAACTGATGCTCGACATGCCGGCAATTATCAAACGCCCATTGCTCTGCGCGCCTGGGCAGCCTATGCTGCTGGGTTTCAGTGAAACCCTTTATTCCGACTTTTTTCGTTGAGGTGTAGTTTATGTCATGCCCGGTCATTGAGCTGACTCAGCAGCTTATTCGCCGTCCTTCCCTTAGCCCGGACGACGCAGGTTGTCAGGCGCTTATGATTGAACGCCTGCGTGCCATCGGTTTTACCGTTGAACGCATGGATTTTGGCGATACCCAGAACTTCTGGGCGTGGCGCGGTCAGGGCGAAACGCTGGCCTTTGCCGGGCATACCGACGTCGTTCCCGCCGGCGACGCGGATCGCTGGATTAACCCGCCGTTTGAGCCGACCATTCGCGATGGCATGCTGTTTGGTCGCGGCGCGGCAGACATGAAAGGCTCTCTGGCGGCAATGGTCGTGGCGGCAGAGCGCTTCGTGGCGCAGCATCCGAACCACACAAACCGTCTCGCGTTTTTAATCACCTCCGACGAAGAAGCCAGCGCGCACAACGGTACCGTGAAGGTCGTTGAAGCGCTGATGGCGCGCAACGAGCGTCTGGACTACTGCCTGGTCGGCGAGCCGTCCAGTACCGAGGTGGTGGGCGATGTGGTTAAAAACGGACGCCGTGGTTCGCTGACCTGTAACCTCACCATTCACGGCGTGCAGGGGCACGTTGCTTATCCGCATCTGGCCGATAACCCGGTCCATCGCGCCGCGCCGATGCTGAGCGAGCTGGTGGCGATTGAGTGGGATAAGGGCAACGAGTTCTTCCCGCCGACCAGCATGCAGATTGCAAACGTCAAGGCCGGAACCGGCAGCAACAACGTGATCCCGGGGGACTTCTTCGTCCAGTTCAACTTCCGCTTCAGCACCGAGCTGACCGATGAAATGATTAAAGCCCGCGTGATCGCCCTGCTGGAAAAATATGAGCTGCGCTATAGCCTGGACTGGTGGCTTTCCGGCCAGCCGTTCCTGACGCAGCGCGGCAAACTGGTGGATGCGGTGGTGAACGCCATCGAGCACTATAATGAAATTAAGCCACAGCTGCTGACAACGGGTGGCACCTCAGACGGACGCTTTATCGCCCGTATGGGCGCTCAGGTTGTCGAACTGGGTCCAGTGAACGCAACCATTCATAAAATAAATGAGTGTGTCAATGCGGCAGATTTGCAACTGCTGGCCCGCATGTATCAACGTATTATGGAGCAACTCGTCGCCTGACGAACGCTCTGAGAGGAATAGCGAATGGATTGGCTTTCAAAGTACTGGTGGGTTCTGGTGTTGGTTTTTCTGGTTGGCGTACTGCTGAACGTGATTAAAGACCTTAAGCGCGTTGACCATAAAAAATTTCTCGCCAACAAACCGGATCTTCCCCCGCACCGTGATTTTAACGACAAGTGGGACGATGACGACGACTGGCCGAAGAAGGACCAGAAGAAGTAATCGATCCGATTTCCCCTCTCCCTGGGAGAGGGGGAAGAATCACATAAACTCTACAATATCATCGTTATCCGGCTTGCCGCCGCTGAGCGCTTCATCAAAGTAGTGTTTCGGCACGGTATAGCGCAAACGATCGAGCGCGAACTGCATGCTGCGGTCGTCGATCGCATGGCCCAGGTCGTCAACGATATCCAGCGTCACATCCCCGCCTTCGCGAATCAGCGCTTCCTGCGCGTCAACCGCATGCGAGAGCTCAATCACCCGGTCTTCACCGCCGTGAATCAGGTGGATCGTAGTCTGCGTGGTCGCGCTCGTCGGCAGCGTCGCAAAGCGGCCGTTAAACGCGATCACCCGCGAAGCCAGACCCGGCTGCGCTTTTACGCTTTCCAGGGACATGATAGAGCCCTGCGAGAAGCCAATCAGTGCGGTCGCGTCGGCTCCTACGCCGCTCTGCTGCTGCCAGTAGCGCACAACGTCGATAAAGGTCGGCATGATGGCGTCGATGCGCGCCTGACGGTTCTCTTCCGTTACGCCCTGAACCGAGAACCACTGCCGCCCGTTCGGGCCGCATGGCTCTACGCCACCGATGCTGACAATCAGTGCCTCCGGGAAAACGGGCGCAAACCAGCTGCCGATCTGCCCCATATTGACGGCATTATCGCCAACGCCATGAAACAGAAGCAGCAACTGTTTAGCCGGTTTGTCAGGGCTTTGAACAACAAAATGGTCGTGTTTCATGGTGGTCTCCTTAATAGATGACCTGGATTCTACGCCTCCCGGCGGGAATGACCATGCCACTTTACTGAAGAAGTCATTGAAAAAATTGCCATTGCAAAATGTCGTCCTTCACCTGCTGGCAGCGCGGATAGTCAAGGCTTTCAAGCGCTTGCGCGGCTTCACTGCGCAGCTTCGCCAGCAGCGCTTTTCGCCCGCCCTCTTCCGTTTTGCCTGCCATTTTCCCCCGCAGGACCGGAAGCGGCAGATCCACGGCGAGCAACAGCCGCGTCAGCGCGGCAACCGAGGTTGAAAACGCGCGATGCGCAAAAGCAAATCCCGCCAGCTCCAGCCAGTCGTCATTATTAAGGGTAGCTTCCCAGCCGTCTGTCACGGGGATCTTTTCATTGTTCCAGGCCGACAGGACGCGCATATCCCGGCACAAACGCTGGTGCTCCTGGGCGCACAGCCGGTGTCCGGCCTCGCTCAGCGGGAGCAGCGCCATCGCGGTGTAGCAGCCGCTGCTGGCTTCCCGATGGCTGCCCATCCGCACCAGCACAAACCCGCACTGCTGCCAGAAGCGCCACAGCGCGTCGGTATAACCAAAGCTCACCGAGAGATAATCTTCTCCGCTGGCGCTACGGATAAGCCGTTGCCCGATGCCTTCCCGCTGGCGCAGGGGATGGACCGCAATGCGGCTCACCCGTCGCCCTTTCAGCGTTGCTGCGAGAGGCGAGCCGCCGTGCGCCGCCAGCGACTGCGCCACGAGATTCCCGCGCGGACGGCGGTATCCCGCCCACACGGCGCGGCTAAGCTCAGGTGACAACCCGCCCTCGTCCACCAGCCAAAGCGCGCCCGCGATATCAGCCCCCGCGTCCGCAACGGCAAAGTGCTGGCCAGGAGCGTCCATCATCCGGCGTAAATCGAGCGGTGAAGTACGGTAGTGCGCGGCGCACAGCAGTTCATATACGCCTGCCACGCGTGCCGGGTCACTCTCCCAGATCCGCGGATCCAGCGGCCTTATACGCACCTCGCCTTCCGGTTTGCGGTCGATAAGCGCATCATCAAATAACAGAGCATTCGCCACGAACCGCTCAAGCGGACACCCGGCAGCCCAGCGAATGGGGGTCGACAGGGCATAATGCTGCAACCCGCTGAAACGGGCGCAGAACTTCAGCAGGAACCCCCTGCCCGTGCCCTCATAGCCCTGAACCGTGGTGGTCAACAGCACGCGCGGAAAACGTATTACCAGCTTCTCCAGCAGCGGGCCGGGGATGGCTGCCGCTTCATCGACAATTAGCCAGTCGGCCTGCAGCGAAGAAGCCAGCAGCGCGTCAGGTGCCATAAAATGAAAACGCTCGCCCGCAAAGCGGGCGATGACGTCCGTGGCGCCTTTCGCCGGCGCCGTCACCACTGCACTGCCCGCAATGCGGCTGAGCAGCATTCCCGCCAGCGCTGACTTTCCGCGCCCGCGGGCAGCCGTTACGGCTGCGATGCCCGCAGGCATGGTCAGAAGCGCGTCGAGGATCTCCGCCTGCTCGCGCTCCGGCGCGCCGCTGGCAGGCTGCCAGGCGGGTAAATCGGGTACGGCGGGAAGCGTCAGAGGGCGATGCTGATGCCAGAGGATCGCATCCGAATCGGCGGCAAGCGTCCGGCAGAAGTGGTGAACAAAGTGCGGGGTGGCAATCGGCTCCGCGCTGTCGCTCCAGCGCACCGAATCGCTATCGGGCCTGTCGGCCCAGACGGCGAGAGGCGGAACCAGCAGCACCAGAAGGCTTCCGGCACGCAGCGTGCCGCTGAGCGCGGCGAACGCTGAGACGTCAAACCCCGCGCGCGCGTCAAAAACGGCGTGCAGGTATTCGCGTCCCAGCAGTCCACTGAGGGCCTTAGACGGGTTTTCCGCCAGCCACGGCCAGTCTCCCGGTAAGGCATCCCGCAGGGCTGTCGCCTGGCTGAGCGTCCACCACTCATCGCCCGTAAGCACCACCAGACGGCGGTGCCCGGTACGCTCAAGCTCGCGTATCAGATGTTCAAACGGCACCATCACATGGCTTTGCCGAAGGTATTACACTGGGCCGGGTCGCCGCTGTCGAAGCCGCGCTTAAACCAGCTGTAGCGCTGCTGCGAGGTACCGTGAGTGAAGCTGTCCGGCACGACGCGCCCCTGGCTCTGCTGCTGAAGACGATCGTCACCGATAGCCTGAGCGGCATTCAGCGCCTCCTCAAGATCGCCGGATTCCAGCACGCCCTGCTGCTGCATGCTGTGACCCCAGACGCCCGCGAAGCAGTCCGCCTGCAGCTCCATCTTGACGGACAGGCGGTTCACTTCAGTCTGAGAAGCATTCTGCTGCAGCTGGCGCACTTTTGGCTCAATGCCCAGCAGCTTCTGCACGTGGTGGCCGACTTCATGCGCAATCACGTAGCCCTGGGCAAAATCACCGTCAGCGCCAAGCTTGCGTTTCATGTCATCGTAAAAAGAGAGATCGATATAGACGGTACTATCTGCCGGGCAGTAGAACGGCCCCATCACGGACTGCCCGGTGCCGCATCCGGTGCGGGTTGCGCCCCGGTACATCACCAGCTTCGGCTGCTGGTAGGTACGCCCCATCTTCTCGAAAAGCTGACTCCAGGTATCTTCAGTCGTCGCGAGAATAACAGAGGTAAATTTGGCGGCTTCATCTTCATTCGGGCTGATGGAGCGCTGGGAATGCTGCTGCTGTTGCAGCGGCTGGCCGGTCATTAGCCCGGTGAGATCGACGCCGTAGTAACCTGCGACTAACACCACAATCAGCAGGATGATCCCGCCCTTGCCGCTAGGTAACCGGAAGCCGGGCCCACCCATTGAAGGCCCGCCGCCGCCATCGCTGCGCCTGTCTTCTACATTGTCACTTTCACGACGCCCTTGCCAGCGCATAACCACCTCGAACTATTCCATTTATAATAGCTATGATCGTAGGCGGTTAACGGCAAGATTACCATAGGAAACAAGGGTAAGACGCCAAAGGATGAGAACATCCTTTGGCAAGTGAGGGAGTTAGTCGAGCTTAACGCCTAAACGGTGAGCAACCGCTTCGTACGCTTCAATCAGGCCGCCCAGGCTCTGACGGAAGCGGTCTTTGTCCATTTTATTCAGGGTTTCTTTATCCCACAGGCGGCTGCCGTCCGGCGAGAACTCGTCGCCCAGCACCACTTCGCCTTTGAACAGACCAAACTCCAGCTTGAAGTCGACGAGGATCAGGCCCGCGTCATCAAACAGCTTTTTCAGCACGTCGTTGGCTTTGTAGGTCAGCTCTTTCATGCGCGCCAGGTTCTCTTTGTTCACCCAGCCGAAGGTTTCGCAGTAGGAGTCATTCACCATCGGATCGTGCATGGCATCGTTTTTCAGGAACAGGTCGAACAGCGGTGGATTCAGCTCGATGCCTTCTTCAATGCCCAGACGCTTCACCAGGGAGCCTGCCGCGCGGTTACGAATAACGCACTCAACCGGAACCATATCCAGTTTTTTCACCAGACATTCCGTATCGGACAGCAACGCTTCCATCTGAGTCGGGATACCCGCTTCGGCCAGTTTGGTCATAATGAAGTGGTTGAACTTGTTGTTCACCATGCCTTTACGATCGAACTGCTCAATGCGTGCGCCATCCCCTGCTGACGTATCATTGCGGAACTCGAGCACCAACAGATCCGGGTTTTCCGTGCTGTATACGGTCTTCGCTTTGCCACGATACAACTCAGCTTGCTTCTGCATCTTCATTACTCCTGGTGTGATGATTGGTGTTCAAAACTGGGCATATTATGCCACGCACACGTTTGCGTAGCACGAAAATAAAAAGGGCTGGATTCACCAGCCCTCGTATTTATTTGCTGAATGCTGCCTGGAAGACAGCGACCAGCGCATCGTTCTGCGACTGGGTCAGCGTGTGACCTTTTGGATCGATAAACTGCAGGCTACTGCGGTTATCAAGGTCGCCAACCTGAATTTTGTAGTCACCGGAGGCAAGCTGAGGATCTTTCGCGCCCAGTTCCTGCCACGCGCTGTCGGAGAGCGGCTTATAGGTTGCCGTCATGCTGCCGGTTGAACGCGTGCTGTCTGTCACCTTCATGCCCACTTTTTCCAGCGTCGCTGGCAGACGCTGCCAGGTCTGGTTAAACGGCGCACGCACCACCAGCATTGGCAGGCCGGTATCATCCGCACCGCTCTGGACATCGAAGGTCACACCGTTGCGGCTTTGCGCTGCGTTGGCGGCTTCTGTCGCGGTCTTATCCAGACCCGCAGCAATGACGTTCAGCATTTCGGTGCTGTAACGCTGCAGGGACGCGGCATCCGCAACCGGTTTACCCGCCTGCTCAAGGTTCAACAGCTTAACGTTAACCGCCTGCTGATAACCCTGTGGCTTAACGGAGACTTGATAGCGACCGCGGTACTGCTGATCTTCATCCAGACGGTTCCATTCGATCCAGTCGGTGGTTAACGTCTGGCTGGCGTCATCGCGTTTATCGATGGTGTAGTTCTTCGACTGAATGACGCTGACAACCTGCGGCCACAGATTGCTACCGCGCGCGCTCTCAACCATCAGAGACGCCGTATCACCGGTGAACTGGGTACGCGCCCCGTTGACCAGCGCCAGAGGCTGTGCTGGTGGACGAATATCAAGCGCTTTACCGACCAGGCCGCTGCCGTTGGTCACGGGAATATTATAATCGCCGTTCTGAATCGGCAGGATCATCCCCGCCGGAGCGTGAAGTTCAGCAAGCGGGGTCGCATCCAGATAGGATTCATCACCGCTCACCTGGCGCTTGTAGCGCGAGTCTGAACTACAGGCAGCGAGCAGCATAACAAGCGAAACACTCGCAACCTTCGCCAGGCGCGACTTCTGTACTGAATAAGCCATCAAATCTCCCTAAACTCTACAGCAAACCGGCATGCTTCAGCGCTGCCCTGACGATATCACGACCGTGGTCGGTAATCGGCGTCATTGGCAGACGCAGCGTATCGGTTGCTACAAGCCCCAACTCCTTACATGCCCATTTCACTGGGATCGGATTGGGTTCGACAAATAATTTATTGTGCAGCGGCATCAGACGCTGATTAATCACGCGCGCTTCATCAAAGTGACCGGCTGCGGCCAGTTTGCACATTTCCGCCATGTCGCGCGCCGCAACGTTTGCCGTTACGGAGATCACGCCGTGGCCACCGAGCTGCATAAAGTCCAGCGCGGTCGCATCATCACCACTCAACAGGATAAAGTCGTCTGAAACCAGCTCTTTGATCTGATGAACGCGGCTTAAGTTCCCTGTCGCCTCTTTAATACCGATAATATTTTTTACTTTCGAGAGACGACCAACGGTTTCCGGCAGCATATCGCAACCGGTACGGGACGGCACATTATACAGAATTTGTGGCAAGTCAGTATGTTCAGCGATGGCTTTGAAGTGCTGGAACAAACCTTCCTGAGTAGGACGGTTGTAATAAGGGGTCACCGTCAGACAGCCAACAATGCCGCTGTCGTTAAAACGTTTGGTCAGGCTGATCGCTTCTGCGGTGGCATTCGCGCCTGTGCCCGCGATAACCGGAATACGTCCGTCAGCCAGTTCGAGGGTCAGCATCACTACATCGCCGTGCTCGTCGTGGCTCAGCGTTGCAGATTCACCGGTAGTCCCTACCGAAACGATCGCCGAGGTTCCATTGGCGACATGGTAATCAATCAGCTTCTTCATGCTAGACCGGCAGACGTTACCTTTTTCATCCATCGGTGTTACAAGCGCGACAATACTTCCCGTGAACATGAGCCATCCTCTGTGCGAACAAGAGCCTCAATGGTACGTTTGGAACTGTAATAAAAGCAAGCGACCTGAGGCCCTCAGGCGGTTGTATGCATGTTTTTTTTATGCTTTCCTTAGGAAGACTTAACCATGCAAAGGAAGAACAGGTTTGACAACCTCATCACAACATTACCTGGTTATCACTGCGCTGGGTGCCGACAGGCCGGGTATCGTGAACACCATCACCCGCCACGTAAGCAGCTGCGGCTGTAATATCGAAGACAGCCGTCTGGCGATGCTTGGCGAAGAGTTCACATTTATTATGTTACTTTCCGGGACATGGAACGCCATTACGTTGATTGAATCGACCCTGCCGCTGAAGGGAGCCGAACTGGATTTGCTGATCGTCATGAAGCGCACCACTGCGCGTCCGCGTCCGGCGCTGCCCTCTACTGTCTGGGTGCAGGTTGAAGTGCCTGATTCTCCACATTTGATTGAGCGGTTCACGGCGCTTTTTGACAGCCATCAGATGAATATTGCCGAACTGGTTTCCCGCACGCAGACAGGCGATGACCAGGGTCTTCCGGTGCTGTTTATTCAAATTACCGCCCACAGCCCTGCCTCACAGGATGCGTCAAATATCGAGCAAGCGTTCAAAGCCCTCTGTACAGAATTAAACGCGCAGGGCAGTATAAGCGTCGTCAATTATTCGCAGCACGAACAGGATGGAGTTGAGTAATGAACCCACTGAAAGCCGGTGACATCGCACCGAAATTTAGCCTGCCGGATCAAGACGGCGAGCAAGTAAATTTGACCGACTTCCAGGGACAGCGTGTTCTGGTCTATTTCTACCCGAAAGCCATGACCCCCGGCTGCACCGTACAGGCCTGCGGCTTACGCGACAACATGGACGAGTTGAAGAAAGTCGGCGTGGAAGTGCTGGGTATCAGCACGGATAAACCAGAAAAGCTGTCACGATTTGCTGAAAAAGAGCTGCTGAACTTCACGCTGCTTTCTGATGAAGACCATCAGGTGTGCGAACAGTTCGGGGTCTGGGGCGAGAAGACGTTTATGGGGAAAACCTACGACGGCATTCACCGCATCAGCTTCCTGATTGACGCTGACGGTAAAGTTGAACATGTGTTTGACGACTTCAAAACCAGCAACCACCACGACGTGGTGTTGAACTGGCTGAAACAAAGCGCCTGAAAGTGAGTGTCGGGTGGCGGCTCCGCCTTACCCGACCTACAAGGAAAAGTAGGCCGGGTAAGCGCAGCGCCACCCGGCAAAACCTACTTCTCTTCCACCGCCGGCACATCCGGCCACGCGTGCACCACCGCTTTAATCAGCGTTGCCAGCGGAATGGCAAAGAACACGCCCCAGAATCCCCACAGCCCGCCGAAAATCACTACGGATAAGATAATCACCAGCGGATGCAGGTTGACCGCCTCGGAGAACAGCACCGGTACCAGCAGGTTACCGTCCAGCCCCTGAATAATCAGGTACACCGCGAAGCAGCTCCAGAACTCCGTCCCCAGCCCGAACTGGAACAGCGCGACGCCAACCACCGGAATGGTCACCACAAAAGCGCCGATGTACGGAATCAGGACCGAGAACCCCACCAGCACTGCCAGCAGCAGCGAGTAGTTCAGGCCAAAGATCAGGAAGCCAATCCAGGTCGCCACGCCGACCACAATCATCTCCAGCACCTTGCCGCGAATGTAGTTGGTGATCTGCTGGTTCATCTCTTCCCACACCTGCCCCGCCAGCCCGCGGTTGCGCGGCAGAACACGCCGCACGGCGTTGAGCATCTGGTCTTTATCTTTCACCAGGAAGAAGACCATCAGCGGCACGAGCACAAGGTAAACCGCCAGCGTCAGCAGCCCGACCAGGGAGGCAAGAGAGTACTTCACCACCGAATCGCCCATCGTCATGATGCGGGCGCGCATATTTTCGGCCATCGCGTCAATAATTCCGGCATCCATCAGCGCAGGATAGCGACGCGGCAGCGTGGCGGCGAAATCAGACAGCTTGTTCAGCATGCCGGGCATATCGCGGATCAGGTAAATGCCCTGCTGCCAGGCCACCGGCATCACCACAAAGGCCATTAACAGGAGGATGCCGACAAACAGCACCAGCACGATGCTGGTCGCCCAGCGGCGGGAACAGCCGATGTGTTCCAGGCGCGCCGTTGGCCACTCCAGCAGGTACGCCAGCACAATCGCCACCAGCAGGGGAGCGAGCAGGCCGCTGAAGAAGAACAGAATGCCGAACCCGGCAACCAGAATGACCAGCAGCGCAATGGCCTCCGGGTCGCTGAACCGACGCCGATACCACTGCATTAACATTTCGAGCATACAACCCTTCCCTGAATCGAATGGCGGGAGTGAGACGGTGAATTGTATCTAACTGTCACAAAAAAGACTTTCGCTTTTTGTATCGCTGTCACAATCCGCAAAAGCATGATGAATGGGATTTTCTTCATGCTGCAACACGGCTACACTCGCAGGGCAGCAGTGATGAACGATATGACGCTTCATCGGTCAAATTAGCACATCCAACATACAGGACAGTGGTTATGTTCAGGCAATTGAGAAAAACCCTGGTTGCAACGCTGATTGCCGCGGTGACGGTCGGTCAGGTGTTGCCCGCTTTTGCTGACTCGTCCGATACATTGCCGGACATGGGCACCACGGCAGGAAGCACGCTCTCTATTGGACAAGAGATGCAAATGGGGGATTACTATGTTCGCCAGCTGCGCGGCAGCGCCCCGCTGATTAACGACCCCTTGCTGGTACAGTACATAAACGGGCTGGGGATGCGCCTGGTGGCGCACGCCGATTCGGTTAAAACCCCCTTCCACTTCTATTTAATCAATAATGACGAAATCAACGCCTTCGCCTTCTTTGGCGGTAACGTGGTGCTGCATTCGGCGTTATTCCGTTATTCCGACAACGAAAGCCAGCTGGCCTCGGTGATGGCGCACGAAATTTCGCACGTCACCCAGCGCCACCTGGCGCGCGCCATGGAAGACCAGAAACGTAACGCCCCGCTCACCTGGGTGGGCGCGCTGGGCTCTATTCTGCTCGCTATGGCCAGCCCGCAGGCCGGGATGGCAGCCCTGACCGGTACGCTGGCGGGAACGCGCCAGGGGATGATCAGCTTCACCCAGCAAAACGAACAGGAAGCGGACCGCATCGGGATCCAGGTGCTGCAGCGCTCGGGCTTTGACCCGCAGGCTATGCCGACCTTCCTGGAAAAACTGCTCGATCAGGCGCGTTACTCTTCCCGTCCGCCGGAAATTCTGTTGACCCACCCGCTGCCGGAAAGCCGCCTGTCGGACGCGCGCAACCGCGCCAACCAGATGCGTCCGGTCGTGGTCCAGTCGTCGCAGGATTTCTACATGGCGAAAGTGAGAACGCTCGGCATGTACAATTCCGGGCGTAACCAGCTCACCAGCGACCTGCTGGATACCCTGGCGAAAGGCAACGTGCGCGAAAAAAACGCCGCGCAGTATGGTCAGGCGCTCCAGGCGATGGAAGCCAGCAAATACGATGAGGCGCGGAAAGCGCTGCAGCCGCTGCTGGCAGCCGACCCGAACAACCCGTGGTACCTCGATCTGTCGACGGATATCGATCTGGGGCAGAAGAAAACCGCAGACGCGATCAACCGCCTGAAAGGGGCAAAAGAGGTCCGAACCAACCCGGTACTGCAGCTTAACCTGGCGAACGCTTACTTACAGGGCGGCCAGCCTGGCGAAGCGGCGACCATTCTGAACCGCTACACCTTTAACAATAAAGACGATCAAAACGGCTGGGATTTGCTCGCTCAGGCGGAAGCCCAGCTCGGCAACCGCGATCAGGAGCTGGCGGCGCGTGCCGAAGGTTATGCCCTCGTGGGCCGCCTCGACCAGGCGATTTCCGCGCTCAGCAGCGCCAGCTCGCTGGTCAAGCTCGGCAGCCTCCAGCAGGCCCGCTACGACGCGCGTATCGATCAGCTGCGCGGCCTGCAGCTGCGCTTTAAGCCGTACGAGAAGATGTAATCAAGGAGAAGTCATGACAGACGCGGTTAAAATTTACCATAACCCTCGCTGCTCCAAGAGCCGCGACACCCTCAGCCTGCTGAAGTCTAACGGCGTTGAGCCGGAGGTGGTGCTGTATCTCGATACGCCACCGGACGCACAGACCCTTCGCCAGCTGCTGCATATGCTGGGAATGGGCAGCGCTCGAGATCTGATGCGCCAGAAAGAAGAGCTGTATAAGTCGCTTAATCTGGATGACAGCCGTCTCACCGAGGCGGAGCTGCTCCAGGCGATGGTTGAAAATCCGAAGCTGATTGAGCGCCCGATTGTGGTGGCGAACGGCCAGGCGCGCATTGGACGCCCGCCGGAAGACGTGCTCGAAATCCTCTAACGCCTGTGCCGCAGCGCTTCCAGAAAGGCCTGCGGCGTGCTCTCTCCCAACTTTTTCTGCGCTTTTCCCTGATTGTAAAATTCACACAGCTGGATCAACAGCTCGCCTGCCGGTTTACTGTTCAGACGTGGGATGATTTCACCCAGCGGCAGAGCAACCTGCACGGTGCGGTATGGCTGCGGATGCGCCTTCACGGTGACAGGACGCCCCTCAGCCTTTACTTCTAAGCCAAAAGTCTCAACAGATTGAATATCAGCAGGACAGGCTTCAATCGCCTCGCGTACCCAGCGGGCGAGCAGCTGCGGTAAAATGCCCGCATACAGCCGGGCGTAGCACCAGCCGCTCACGGGTTCACGCGCCCAGAGCAGATGCTGCTCCCCACCGTCGTCCATATGCAGCGACAGAGGCTGATGATGCAGCAGAAGTGTTTGCGGCACGATACCTGCCTTGAGCGCCTTTTTACCCTGCAACCTCGCGCCCTTGTGCTTTACCGAAGCCGGCCTGAGATAGCGGTTCAGGGTCGCGCGGGAGACGGCGATCCCGAGTCCGTCATTGACCATCTGCAGCAGGTCGTCCAGCGGTGCGCCTGTGACATCCCGCAGAGCATTGACCAGCGCAACCTGCTCCTGTCTCATAGCTTTGTGTATCACTTTTGGCGTCGTATGGTTATCAGAAACCTGCTCGCGGTTGCGCCAGCGCCTGACGGTAGTGACTGAAATACCCAGCTCGACGGCCAGCTCTCTGTCGCTTTTATCTGACTGCTGAAGATAGCGACGGATGCGCGGCGTCGTGGTGGCATTAGCGTGCAGTTTAATTTCCATCGCATGATCCTCAGAACTAATCTTATGAGATTTATACTACAACAGCGATTGCTTTGTGACCGATTTCACCTTTCGCTCGCCACGCTTCACTGATAATCCCCAGACATAACACAAACAACACCCCTCAATCTTGTACGGAGTTCACAATGAACAATGTTCTGGGATTTCTTGAAGCAAAACTGATGCCGCTGGCGGCCAAAACGGCCCAGCAGCGCCATCTCGGGGCCATTCGCGGCGCCTACGTATCCTTCATGCCGTTTATTATCGTCGGCTCGATTCTGCTGGTGATTTCGTCGTTCCCTAACCAGGCCTATCAGCAGTTTATGTCTCAGGCCTTTGGTGAGAGCTGGAGCGCCATTATTGAAATTCCGTTCAACGCGGTGTTCTCCACCATGTCGCTGTTCATCAGCTTCCTGGTCGCCTTCCGCCTGGCGGAACACTATGGCGAAGATCGCATCTCCTGCGGCATTCTGGCGCTGGTCGCCTTTCTCATCCTGACGCCCTTTATCAAAGTGGCGGAAAACGGCGGTATCACCGTCATTCCGGTGGAGTGGATTGGCAGCAAGGGGCTGTTCGTGGCGATGATCGGTTCGCTGCTGTGGACCGAGCTATTCTGCTGGCTCAAGCGCAAAAATCTGGTCATTAAAATGCCGGACGGCGTGCCGCCTGCGGTGCAGGAGTCGTTCGCCGCGCTCATCCCGGCGCTGGTGGTGATGATTGTAGTGCTGGGTATTCGCATCGTGTTTGAAAACACCCACTACAGTACCATCCATCAGTTTATTTACGAGGTCGTGGCCACGCCGGTACGCCACTATGGCACCTCTTATTTCGGCGCGCTGATGACCGTATTCAGCATCACCATTCTTTGGTCAGTGGGCATTAACTCCGGCTCGATGATCAACGGCATCATTCGCCCGCTGTGGATGGAGAACCAGACCGACAACATCGCCGCCATTCAGGCAGGCACGACGCCGCCGCACATTATCACCGAGCAGTTTTTTGACATGATCTGGATGGGCGGCGCGGGCGCCACGCTGTCGCTGGTGATTGCGATGCTCATTTTCGCCCGCAGCAAAAACATGCGCGAAGTGGCGCGCCTCGGCGCGGGGGCATCGGTCTTTAACATCAACGAACCGATTCTGTTTGGCCTGCCGGTGATCATGAACCCCATCATGCTTATCCCGTTCAACCTGGTGCCGCTGGTGCTGGTTACCGTGCAGTATGCGGCGATGAAAATTGGCGCGGTCGCCGTCACCACCGGGGTATTTATCCCCTGGACGCTGCCGCCGGTCATCAGCGGCTTTATCGTCACCGGACACCTGAGCGGCAGCGTGATGCAGCTTATCAATCTGCTGATTGGCGCCATGCTGTATTTGCCTTTTATGCGTATCGTGGACAAACAGTACCGCGCGGCGGAAATGACCAGCGTTACGCAAACCGATACCACCCTTGCAAAACAGGAGTAAAGCATGTGGGGAATTATCGCCACCTGGCGAATGGCGCTTGAGGGCGTCACGGAGTCGGCCTCTGCGCTGGCAGCGGGAGAACCGGCCGCAGCAGCGGTGGTGGATGCCGTCGCCGCCGTGGAAGACTTTCCGTTTTATAAATCCGTCGGCTACGGCGGGCTGCCCACCGAAAACGGCGATGTCGAGCTGGACGCGGCGTACATGGACGGCGACACGCTGGCGTTTGGCGCGGTAGGAAATCTGGTGGACATCGCCAACCCGGTGCGCGTGGCGCACGCCCTCAGCCGCCAGCGCTACAACAGCCTGCTGGTCGGCCAGGGCGCGCGGGAATGGGCGCTAAGCCAGGGCTTTGCCGACAAAACCATGCTCACGGAGCGCGCGGTGCAGCACTACCGCAAGCGCTGCCGCGAGACGCTGGATAAAGGCTTAAGCCCCTACGACGGGCATGACACCGTCGGCATTATCGGGCTCGATAAGCAGGGGTCAATGAGCGTCGCCACCTCCACCAGCGGCCTGTTTATGAAAAAACGCGGCCGCATTGGGGATTCCCCCATTATCGGCTCCGGCTTTTACTGCGACAGCGAAACCGGTGCCGCCACCGCCACGGGCGTCGGTGAAGATTTGATGAAAGGCTGCACCAGCTATGAAATCGTCCGCCGGATGGCGCAAGGCATGACGCCGCAGCAGGCCGCGGATTCGGTGGTATTCGAACTGGAAGACAAGCTGATGTCGCGCTTCGGCCGCGCGGGGGATCTCTCCGTGGTGTGCATGAATAACAGGGGCGAATTTGGCGCCGCCACCAACATCAAAACCTTCTCGTTTGTGGTGGCGACGGCTCGCCAGCCCCTCACCGTTTATCGTACCGAGCGTCTGCGCGAGAAAACGCATTATCACGCGGTAGACGATGAGTGGATGCAGGCCTATGCCGCGCGGATCCGCGCGCCGATTGAGGAGTCATGATGATTACCTACCAACTCATTACCGCGCTTTCCGACGCGAAGCCGCAAGGCCATTTCATCGCCCGCCCCCGCTGTGCGCATTTGCCGCAAACTGCGCTTATCGCGGAAATGCGCGAATCCGACAGCATCGCTGACGCCCGCTTTGGCTGCGCCCCGTTTGCCCGGATCACGCTGCTACCCGATGCGCTCTGGCACGATAGCCTGACCGAAGGATTGCTCACCGCGTTGCGTCCGCTGCTGGCCTGCCCCGTGTGTCCCGACCTGGTTCTGGATGTGACCGAAATCGACGACGTCGTGCTGGTACAGGTGCTGCGTTTTCTCTTTAATCTGGATCACCGGCTGAGCGATTTGCAGCTAAAGAAAACCGGCGATGACGTCCGTATCGCGCATATCTCGGCTCTGTGCCTGCCGGAGCAGCAGGCAAAACTGGAAGGAATTTTCCGCCAGCAGCAGGCCATCGCGCGCGGCATGGTCGCGGCGCGTCGTCTGGCAGATATCCCCTCCGACCGCTGTACGCCGCAGTTTGTGGTGGAAGAGGCACAACAGCTTTGTGAGTCCTTCCCCACTCTGCGCTGTGAAGTGCTGAACGAAGAAGAGATTGTCGGGCACGGACTCGGGCTGCTGCACGCCGTGGGCAAAGGGGCGAGCTGCCCGCCACGTCTGCTGGCGATTCATTATGACGGTGCCAAAGACGGCCCGGCGCGCTGCTATGTGGGGAAAGGTATTACCTTCGATACCGGCGGCCTGTGGCTGAAGGAAGGCGCGGGCATGTACACCATGAAATACGACATGTGCGGGGCGGCAAACGTGCTGGGGCTAATGCTGACCGTGGCGGAGCTGGCGCTGCCCGTACGCATAATGGGGGTGCTGGCGCTGGCGGAAAACGCCATCGGACCGGACGCCATGCAGCCCGGCACGGTGGCGACGGCCTGCAACGGCACTACGGTTGAAATTAACAATACCGATGCCGAAGGCAGGCTGGTGCTGGCGGATGCTATCGCCTGGGCCAGCCTGCGCAATCCGCAGGCGCGCTACATTATTGATATGGCTACCTTAACCGGTGCGGTCGTCAAAGCGCTGGGCTATGAGCTGAGCGGGCTGATGACCCAGGATGAACCGCTGCGCGCGGCGCTGACGCGGGCAGGGAAACAGAGCGGTGACGAAGTGTGGTCCCTTCCGCTGGACGCGCGGCTGAAAAAGCAGACCGACAGCGCCATTGCCGATCTGTGCAATACGCCGACCAACAATGCGGCGATCAGCGCCTCGGCCGCGTGGCTGCTGCATCATTTCTGCCCGCCGACAATCCCGTGGGCGCATCTGGATATCAGCGGTACGGCGCTGTGGCGCGAAGGGGGAAGGAGCGTGGCGTCAGGAAGACCAATTCCGCTTTTGGTTGAACACCTGATGGGAGATCTTTAGCCGGGCGACGGCTGCGCCTTACCCGGCCAACAAAGAGCACCCGTAGGCCCGGTAAGGCGTAGCCGCCACCGGGCAAAAAACTTAAAGCTTGAGAATATCTTTCACAAACGGGATGGTCAGCTTGCGCTGGGCGGTAATGGAGGCGCGATCGAGCTGATCGAGCGTGTCAAACAGGGTGCGCATTTCCCGGTCCAGACGCTTGAGCAGGAAGCGCCCCACGTCCTCCGGCAGCTCAAACCCGCGCTGCTTTGCGCGCAGCTGTAGCGCCTGAAGCTTATCTTCATCCGACAGCGGCTGGAGCTTGTAGATTTGCCCCCAGTCCAGACGAGACGCCAGGTCCGGCAACCCGAGATTGAGCTGGCGCGGCGGGCGATCGCCGGTGATCAGCAGCCGGGTTTTACCCGACTCCAGAATGCGGTTATAGAGGTTGAAGATCGCCATTTCCCACGGCTCATCCCCCGCCACGCATTCGATATTATCAATGCAGACCAGCGAGAGATGTTCCATTCCCTCCAGCACTTCGGGCACAAACCAGGTCCGTTTATCGAGCGGCACGTAGCCTACCGCATCGCCGCGCGCGGAAAGTTCCGCACAGGCGGCATGCAGCAGATGGCTGCGCCCCGCGCCTTCGCGTGACCAGATATAGATGTATCCGCTGTGTTCCTGACGCAGCACGTTTTGCAGTGCAGCCAGTAAAGAGGGGTTATCACCCGGCCAGAAACTCGCAAACGTTTCGTCGTCAGGGAGATAAAGTGGCAGAGAGAGCTGTGCCGGTCCGTTCAGAAGTACCTCAACCAGATCTGACATAAAATCGGCATGGAGTTTAACACGGAACCCGCCAGGAGAGAACCGGGCGATCCCTCGCCCGATTTTTCGATCAATGCGGTGCTTTTTCGCTGTCGTCCGCGTCCAGAATGTCTTCTTCCGGGCGGATCACCGAGATCAGCTTGAAGATCAGGCTCAGGCCCACGCCAACGATGGTCGCCAACGCCATGCCCTTCAGCTCGGCCGCGCCGATGTGTACCTTCGCGCCGCTCACGCCGATAATCAGGATCACCGAGGTCAGGATCAGGTTCTGCGCTTTGCTGTAATCCACTTTAGATTCAATCAGCACGCGAATACCGGAGGCACCGATCACCCCATACAGCAGCAGAGACACGCCGCCCATCACCGGCACCGGGATGATCTGAATCGCTGCCGCCAGCTTGCCGACGCAGGAGAGCAGAATGGCGATGATCGCCGCGCCGCCGATAACCCAGGTACTGTAGACGCGGGTGATCGCCATCACGCCAATGTTCTCGCCGTAGGTGGTGTTTGGCGTGGAGCCAAAGAAGCCGGAGATGATGGTGGAGAAGCCGTTAGCGAACATGGAGCGGTGCAGGCCCGGGTCGCGGATTAAATCGCGCTTAACGATGTTCGCCGTCACCACGAGGTGGCCGACGTGCTCCGCAATCACCACCAGCGCCGCAGGCAGAATGGTGAAGATGGCGAACCACTCGAAGCGCGGCTGATAGAAGGTTGGCAGAGCGAACCAGTGCGCCTGGGCAATCGGCGTAGTGTCCACCACGCCCATCGCGAAGGAGAGCGCATAGCCCGCCAGCACGCCGATGAGGATCGGTATAATCGCCATGAAGCCGCGGAACAGCACGGAGCCAAACACCGTCACGCCCAGCGTGACCAGCGAAATGATAATGGTTTTGGAATCCGGTGACTGGCCGTCAGCAGGCAGCAGACCGGCCATGTTCGCCGCCACGCCCGCCAGTTCCAGGCCGATGACGGCAACGATGGCGCCCATCGCCGCAGGCGGGAACATCACGTCCAGCCAGCCGGTACCGGCTTTCTTCACGATGAAGGAGACCAGGCAGAACAGCACGCCACACATGATAAAGCCCCCCAGCGCGACCTCATAACCCAGCGGCAGCAGCAACAGTACCGGAGAGATAAAGGCGAAGCTCGACCCGAGATACGCCGGGATTTTGCCTTTACAGATGAAGAGGTACAGCAGCGTACCGATGCCATTGAACAGCAGCACGGTAGCCGGGTTAATGTGGAACAGGATTGGCACCAGCACGGTTGCGCCAAACATGGCGAACAGGTGCTGCAAACTAAGCGGGATAGTCTGTAAAAGCGGCGGTCTTTCACTCACCCCGATAGCACGGCGCGTCATAGTGTTTTCCTCTGTGTAGTATCGTTGTTGGTGTTTTATTCAAAAAAAAGCCGACTATCAAAGTCGGCTTATTTATCGTTATTCGATTATTTCGTACCAAAGATCTTATCGCCGGCATCGCCGAGCCCCGGGATGATGTACCCGTGCTCGTTCAGGCCCTGGTCGATAGAGGCGGTATACAGCTCAACGTCCGGATGCGCTTTTTCCAGCGCCGCGATCCCTTCCGGTGCCGCAACCAGGACCAGCACCTTAATGCTGCTGCAGCCCGCTTTTTTCAGCAGGTCGATGGTGGCGATCATCGAACCGCCGGTCGCCAGCATTGGGTCAACCACCAGCGCCATACGTTCGTCGATGTTAGACACCAGTTTCTGGAAGTAAGGCACCGGCTCGAGGGTTTCTTCGTCACGGTAGATACCGACCACGCTGATGCGCGCGCTTGGCACGTGCTCCAGCACGCCTTCCATCATGCCGAGGCCGGCACGCAGGATTGGCACCACGGTAATTTTCTTACCTTTGATCTGCTCAACCTGCACCGGGCCGTTCCAGCCTTCGATGGTGACTTTTTCTGTTTCCAGATCGGAGGTCGCTTCGTAGGTCAGCAGGCTGCCGACTTCAGAGGCCAGTTCGCGAAAACGCTTCGTGCTGATGTCATGCTCACGCATCAGGCCCAACTTGTGTTTAACGAGTGGGTGTTTCACTTCCACAATCTTCATTCTCTTTCTCCTCTGAGGTGGCATCCGCAAAAAAATCGCGGGATTATACCGCTTTTTTCGGATTGCGCCATACCCATGTTGCTTGATGTACGTCAATCAAAAACAAAAAAGCCGGAGGCTGGGCTCCGGCTTGGGCGCGGGGTTTTGCCGGGTGGCGCTACCGCTTACCCGGCCTACACATCCCGTAGGCCCGGTAAGCGCAGCGCCACCGGGCAATTATAGCTGCTCGCCGTTGCTGGCGATCACCTGCTTATACCAGTCGAACGACTTCTTCTTGCTGCGGTTCAGCGTGCCGTTCCCTTCATTGTCTTTATCCACAAAGATAAAGCCGTAGCGTTTTTTCATTTCGCCCGTTCCGGCAGACACGAGGTCGATGCAGCCCCATGGGGTGTAGCCCATCAGGTCTACGCCATCCTCCACTACCGCTTTTTTCATCTCGCGGATGTGCGCAGACAGGTAGTCGATGCGGTACTGGTCGTTCACCGTGCCGTCGCTCTCCTGCACGTCAATCGCGCCAAAGCCGTTCTCAACGATGAACAGCGGCAGCTGGTAGTGATCCCAGAACCAGTTCAGGGAGTAGCGCAGCCCCACCGGGTCAATCTGCCAGCCCCAGTCGGATTTCTGCACGTACGGGTTAGAGACCAGGCTCTTGCTCTCGTCGTAATCCAGCTGCGGGTTGTCCGCCGTGGCCTTGGTGGCAAACGACATGTAGTAGCTAAAGCCGATGTAATCCACGCAGCCCTGCGTCAGCGCCGCTTTATCTTCTTCGGTGATATCCAGCACGAAGCCACGACGTTCAAAGTAGTTGAGCAGATGCTGCGGGTACTTGCCGCGCACGTGCACGTCGGTGAACCAGTAGCGGCGGTGCATGGCGTTCATCGCCATCATCATGTCGTCCGGCGCGCAGGTCAGCGGGTAGATTGGGCACATGGCGATCATGCAGCCGATCTGCAGAGACGGGTTAATCTCGCGCCCCGCCTTCACCGCCAGGGCGCTGGCCACCAGCTCGTAGTGCGCGGCCTGGAACATCACCGGCTCACGGTCTTCACCCGGCGCGTACTTCAGCCCGGAGTTGGTGAACGGCGCGAAGTCCTCGTGGAAGTTGGCCTGGTTGTTGATCTCGTTGAAGGTCATCCAGTACTTCACCTTATGCTGGTAGCGCTGGAACACCACTTTTGCGAAACGGACGAAGAAGTCGATCAGCTTGCGGTTGCGCCAGCCGCCGTATTCCGTCACCAGGTGGAAAGGCATTTCGAAGTGAGACAGGGTAATAACCGGTTCGATGCCGTGCTTCAGGCACTCGTCGAACAGATCGTCATAGAATTTCAGGCCCGCCTCGTTAGGCTCATGCTCGTCCCCATTCGGGAAAATGCGCGTCCAGGCAATTGAGGTGCGGAAGCATTTAAACCCCATCTCGGCAAAGAGTTTGATGTCTTCTTTATAGCGATGGTAGAAATCGATGGCTTCGTGGTTAGGATAATTTTTCCCTTCCAGCACGCCGTTGGTGATTTCACGCGGCACGCCGTGCGCGCCGGCCGTCATGACGTCGGCGACGCTGACGCCCTTGCCGCCCTCTTTCCAGCCGCCTTCCAGCTGATGCGCCGCAACCGCACCGCCCCACAGAAAATCTGCTTTAAATCCTGACATTCGCTTTCCCTCATTCTGCGTTATTTTCTGCAAAAACAATTACAGAAACCGGTTTCAGTTCGATGATGTGCAAAGGGATAAGCCGTTGCAAGTAGAAAACAGAAACCGGTTTCATTTTCGTGAACAGAGTCAAGTTTGGCCGCATTCAGAAGGGACAAAGAAAAAAAGATCCCCACGTCCAGAATAGGCTCGCAAACGTTTGCCTGGACTGTTAGAATTGCGCCGATTTTTCTTACTAGCTATGCAATCGCGTGGGGATTTAAGCCGTGACCAACAAAACTTCTCTCAGCTACAAAGATGCCGGTGTTGATATTGACGCAGGTAATGCGCTGGTTGACCGAATCAAAGGTGTGGTGAAAAAAACCCGCCGCCCTGAAGTGATGGGTGGTCTGGGTGGCTTCGGCGCACTGTGCGCGCTGCCGCAAAAATATCGTGAACCTGTTCTGGTCTCGGGAACTGACGGTGTAGGCACCAAACTTCGCCTGGCGATGGATTTAAAACGTCACGACACGATCGGTATCGATCTGGTCGCGATGTGCGTAAATGACCTGGTGGTACAGGGCGCAGAGCCGCTGTTCTTCCTCGATTACTACGCGACCGGCAAGCTGGACGTGGATACCGCTGCCAGCGTGATTAACGGTATCGCCGAAGGCTGTCTGCAATCTGGCTGTGCGCTGGTCGGGGGTGAAACCGCGGAAATGCCGGGTATGTATCACGGCGAAGATTATGACGTCGCGGGCTTCTGCGTCGGCGTAGTAGAAAAATCAGAAATTATCGACGGCAGCAAAGTGGCCGATGGCGATGTGCTGATCGCGCTGGCCTCCAGCGGCCCGCACTCCAACGGCTACTCCCTGGTGCGTAAAATCCTCGAAGTGAGCGGCTGCGACCCACAAACTACCGAGCTGGAAGGCAAACCGCTGGCTGACCATCTGCTGGCCCCAACCCGCATCTACGTGAAAAACGTGCTTGAGCTTATCAAGAACGTCGACGTTCACGCTATCGCCCACCTGACCGGCGGCGGCTTCTGGGAAAACATTCCGCGCGTCCTGCCGGACAACACCCAGGCGGTGATCGACGAATCCTCATGGCAGTGGCCAGCCGTCTTTAACTGGCTGCAGACCGCAGGCAACGTCAGCTCCCACGAAATGTACCGCACCTTTAACTGCGGCGTGGGCATGGTTATCGCCCTGCCGGCAAGCGAAGCGGATAAAGCGGTTAAGCTGCTGACGGAGAAAGGTGAAAACGCGTGGAAAATCGGTACGATTAAAGCCTCCGATTCCGAAGAGCGTGTGGTCATTGAATGAAAAACATCGTGGTGCTCATTTCCGGCAACGGAAGCAACTTGCAGGCGATAATTGACGCCTGCAAACAGAAGAAAATCAACGGCACCATTCGGGCAGTGTTCAGCAACAAGGCCGACGCGTTCGGCCTTGAGCGCGCGCGGGAAGCGAATATTCCCGCGCACGCGCTGGAGGCCAGCCAGTTCGCCGGGCGTGAAGCCTTTGACCGCGAGCTGGTTCAGGAGATTGATGCCTACGCGCCGGACGTGGTCGTGCTGGCAGGCTATATGCGTATTCTCAGCCCGGCGTTTGTCGAACACTTCGCCGGACGTCTGCTGAATATTCACCCTTCCCTGTTGCCAAAATATCCCGGCCTGCACACGCACCGTCAGGTGCTGGAAAACGGCGATGAGGAGCACGGCACCTCCGTGCATTTCGTCACCGACGAGCTGGACGGCGGTCCGGTGATCCTGCAGGCTAAAGTTCCGGTCTTTGGCGGCGATAGCGAAGAAGACGTGACCGGGCGCGTGCAGGCCCAGGAACACGCCATTTACCCGCTGGTGGTGAGCTGGTTTGTCGACGGGCGTCTCGAGATGCGCGATGGCGCAGCCTGGCTGGACGGCGTTAAGTTACCTCCGCAGGGTTATGCGGCGGAAGAGTAGTTTGTTGTGTCGGGTGGCGCTACGCTTACCCGACCTATCTCATTGCATTACCCGATATTGCCTCCCCCACCCCCCTAACATCCCCAACAAAAAAATAACTGTCATACTTTTCTGGCACTGTTGGACATATCGTGGAAATGCTCGCCATAATAAGGACGAGACGGATTTACCACGTCCTGTGATTGAACTGGAGTGTGAGCTGTAATGGGTCAGGAAAAGTTATATATCGAGAAAGAGCTAAGCTGGTTAGCATTTAACGAACGTGTACTCCAGGAAGCGGCAGACAAAAGTAACCCGCTGATTGAGCGCATGCGTTTTTTGGGCATCTATTCCAACAACCTGGATGAGTTCTACAAGGTTCGCTTCGCCGAGCTGAAAAGACGCATCATCATCAGCGAAGAACAGGGCTTAAACTCGCACTCGCGGCATCTGCTGGGCAAAATCCAGTCCCGCGTGCTGAAAGCCGATCAGGAATTTGACGGCCTGTATAACGAACTGCTGCTGGAGATGGCGCGCAATCAAATCTTCCTGATTAACGAACGCCAGCTCTCCGTTAACCAACAAAACTGGCTGCGCCACTACTTCAAACACTATCTGCGCCAGCACATTACCCCGATTCTGATCAACCGCGAAACCGATCTGGTGCAGTTCCTGAAGGATGATTACACCTACCTGGCGGTAGAAATTATTCGCGGTGAATCTATCCGTTACGCGCTGCTGGAGATCCCATCCGACAAGGTGCCGCGCTTTGTGAACCTGCCGCCGGAAACGCCGCGCAGACGCAAGCCGATGATCCTGCTGGATAACATCCTGCGCTACTGTCTGGACGACATCTTCAAAGGCTTCTTCGATTACGATGCGCTCAACGCCTACTCGATGAAAATGACCCGTGACGCCGAATATGACCTGGTGCACGAGATGGAAGCCAGCCTGATGGAGCTGATGTCCTCCAGCCTGAAGCAGCGCCTGACGGCCGAGCCGGTGCGCTTTGTTTATCAGCGCGATATGCCGGACGCCATGGTGGAGATGCTGCGCGAGAAGCTGACCATTTCGCGCTATGACTCCATCGTGCCGGGTGGCCGTTACCACAACTTTAAAGACTTTATTGGCTTCCCGAACGTCGGCAAAGCCAACCTGGTGAACAAGCCGCTGCCGCGCCTGCGCCACCTGTGGTTCGATAAATTCCGCAACGGATTTGACGCCATTCGCGAGCGCGACGTGCTGCTTTACTACCCGTATCACACCTTTGAACACGTGCTGGAGCTGCTGCGTCAGGCCTCGTTCGACCCGAGCGTGCTGGCGATCAAAATCAACATCTACCGCGTGGCAAAAGATTCCCGCATCATCGACGCGATGATCCATGCGGCGCACAACGCCAAAAAGGTCACGGTGGTGGTTGAGCTACAGGCGCGCTTCGACGAAGAGGCGAACATTCACTGGGCCCGCCGTCTGACGGAAGCGGGCGTGCACGTCATCTTCTCCGCGCCGGGGCTGAAAATTCACGCCAAGCTGTTCCTTATCTCCCGTAAAGAGGGTGACGACGTGGTGCGTTACGCCCACATCGGCACCGGGAACTTTAACGAGAAAACCGCGCGAATTTATACCGACTACTCGCTCTTGACCGCCGATGCCCGCATCACCAACGAGGTGCGCCGGGTCTTTAACTTTATCGAGAACCCGTACCGCCCGGTAAGCTTTGACTATCTGCTGGTCTCGCCGCAGAACTCGCGCCGTCTGCTGTACGATATGATCGATAAAGAGATCGCCAATGCCCAGAAAGGCTTGTCGTCCGGCATTACGCTGAAGCTTAACAACCTGGTCGATAAAGGCCTGGTGGATCGCCTGTATGCGGCCTCCAGCTCCGGCGTGCCGGTTAACCTGCTGATCCGCGGCATGTGCTCGCTGATCCCGGAACTGGAAGGCATCAGCGACAATATTCGCGTGATCAGCATCGTTGACCGCTACCTGGAACACGATCGGGTCTATATTTTTGATAATGCGGGTGATAAGCAGGTCTACCTCTCTTCGGCAGACTGGATGACGCGCAATATCGACTACCGAATTGAAGTCGCGGCACCGCTGCTGGATCCGCGCCTGAAGCAGCAGATCCTCGACATCATCGAGATTCTGTTCAGCGATACCGTGAAAGCACGCTATATCGACAAAGAACTCAGTAACCGCTATGTGCCGCGCGGCAACCGCCGCAAAGTGCGGTCACAGCTGGCGATTTACGACTATATCAAATCACTCGAGCAACCCGATTAACCTATGCCGATAAATGATAATACCCCACGCCCGCAGGAATTCGCCGCGGTCGATCTTGGCTCTAACAGTTTCCACATGGTCATCGCCCGTGAGGTGGATGGCGCGCTGCAGATCATCGGTCGTCTGAAGCAGCGCGTACACCTGGCGGATGGCCTTGATGAACGCAGCATGCTCAGCGAAGAGGCGATGGAGCGTGGGTTAAACTGCCTGTCGCTGTTTGCTGAGCGCCTGCAGGGCTTCTCGCCCTCCAGCGTCTGCATCGTGGGTACCCACACCCTGCGTCAGGCGCTGAACGCGCCGGAGTTTCTCAAGCGGGCCGAAAAGGTGATCCCCTACCCGATTGAGATCATCTCCGGCAACGAGGAAGCGCGTCTGATTTTTATGGGCGTTGAGCACACCCAGCCGGAAAAAGGACGCAAGCTGGTGATCGACATCGGCGGCGGCTCTACGGAGCTGGTGATCGGCGAAGACTTTGAGCCGCGCCTGGTGGAAAGCCGCCGTATGGGCTGCGTCAGCTTCGCCCAGATGTACTTCCCGGGCGGCACCATCACCCGCGAGAACTTCCAGCGCGCGCGTATGGCCGCCGTTCAGAAGCTGGAAAACCTGGCCTGGCAGTACCGCATCCAGGGCTGGAACGTGGCGCTGGGCGCGTCTGGCACCATCAAAGCGGCGCATGAGGTGCTGCTGGCGATGGGTGAAAAAGACGGCTTTATCACGCCCGAACGCCTGACGCTGCTGACCGAAGAAGTGCTGAAGCATAAAAGTTTTGACGCCCTAAGCCTGCCGGGTCTTTCCGACGAGCGTCAGGCGGTCTTCGTACCGGGGCTGGCTATTCTCTGCGGCGTGTTTGACGCCCTCGCCATTAAAGAGCTGCGTTTGTCAGACGGCGCGCTGCGTGAAGGGGTGCTGTATGAGATGGAAGGCCGCTTCCGCCATCAGGACATTCGCAGCCGCACCGCGCAAAGCCTGGCCAACCAGTACAACATCGACCGCGAGCAGGCGAAGCGCGTGCTGGACACCACGGTGCAGATGTACGAACAGTGGGAAGAGCAAAATCCGAAGCTCGCGCATCCGCAGCTTGCGGCGCTGCTGAAATGGGCCGCGATGCTGCACGAGGTGGGGCTGAACATCAACCACAGCGGCATGCATCGCCATTCGGCCTACATTCTGCAAAACAGCGATCTGCCTGGCTTCAACCAGGAGCAGCAGACCATGATGGCGACCCTGGTGCGCTATCACCGCAAGGCCATCAAGCTTGACGATCTGCCGCGCTTCACGCTGTTCAAGAAGAAGCAGTTCCTGCCTTTAATTCAGCTGCTGCGCCTGGGCGTGCTGCTCAATAACCAGCGTCAGGCCACCACCACGCCGCCGACGCTGAAGCTTAAAACCGACGACCATCACTGGACGCTGAGCTTCCCGCACGACTGGTTCAGCCAGAACGCGCTGGTCCTGCTGGACCTGGAAAAAGAGCAGCAGTACTGGGAAGCGGTCACCGGCTGGCTGCTCAAAATCGAAGAAGAGAGCGCTGACGTCGCCGCCTGACGGCTCAGGCGTCCGCGGTGGACGCCTCGGTTTCCAATAGTGACGCCAGCGGTGCCGGTCTGCCGATCAGATAGCCCTGCAGATAATCGATGCCTAGCGCGTGAACCGCGCTACGTATCTCTTCCGTCTCGACGTACTCCGCCACCACCAGCATCTTCTTCATGCGCGCCAGATGGCAGATAGACGCCACAATCTGGTAATCCAGGCTGTTGTTGACGATATTGCGAATAAAGCTGCCGTCGATCTTGAGAATGTCGGCATCCACGCTTTTCAGCCGCGCATAGCTGGCATACCCGGTGCCAAAATCATCAATCGCAATACGTACCCCCATTTTCTGCAGCTGCTGGAGGATGTGTAGCGCCTGCTCGCCGCTGCCGAACGTGCTGCACTCCGTCACCTCAAAAATCAGCTGCCACGGCTCAATCGCGTATTTCGCCAGCAGGCGACTCACTTCAAGCGGGAACGGCACCCGGCACACGGTTGAAGGCGCCAGATTAATGGCGAATCGCTGGGCGGGAAGGCTTTCGCGATGCGCGGCCAGGAAGCGCAGCGTATGCTCCAGCACCCACAAATCTACCCGCGAGGAGAGGCCAAACTCCTGCGCGACGGGCAGGAACTGGTCAGGAGAGAGCAATTGCCCCTTCGCATCCGGCATCCGCAGCAGGACTTCGTGATAGCGATCGCCACGCAGGCCGCAAACGGGTTGAACCAGCAGGGTAAATTCGTCGTTATCGAGCGCCTTTTGCAGGCGGCTCATCATCGCGACCTTATCCTTCAGGCTGCGCTGCAAATGGACGGCCCCACGCTGCTGAAGATTTTCCGGATGGTTGGAGGAGAGCGACAGATCGGCCACCACCCCCAGCTCGCCCAGCACCAGATAAAGATGGTTAACCGGAGAACGGACATAGCAATAGCTCACGCCAACCTGCGGCTGCAGCGGCATGCCGTCCCAGACAAAGCGAAACTGCTTAATATGCTCGTCGAGAGTATCAATCCGCTGCTGGTGCGACTCCGCGTTGAGCCGCACCGCCAGGTCATATCCGGTCAGATGATACACCTGCTCATTGGGCTGGAGCGTGCCGTTCACCCACTGCGCCAGCTGCTGTTTGTACAAAATACGCAGCAGCACGCCGTAGTTTCGGCCCAGAATTTCCAGCTCCGGAATGCGCAGCAGGCAGAGCGCCGACCACGGGTTTTTTGCCAGATCGCGCGACAGCGCCCGCAGGTTAGGCATATGAACAATCGGGTCGAGCAGCGCCAGCCTGCGGGAGCGTTTATTCACCGCGCGCTGGCGCGTCGCCAGCATCGACATATAAATCACCACAAACGAGAAGACCAGGTAGCTGGACGAGGTGATCGCCAGCTGAATGTCGTACCCCGGGTTCATGGGGATATAGCGGTAAAAATAGTGAATAGACACCAGCAGCACCGGCGTCCAGATCAGCGAAATCAGCTTATAGCCAAAGCGCATCGCGCCCCAGAGCATCACCGGCATCAGCAGCGACAGGGTGTAGTTGGTGGTGAATATGGAGCTGTTTTCATTCATCGGAAGCAACAGCAGCGAAAGCAGCCCGCCAAGCGCAATCGCCCACAGCAAAAACTCGGCGACCGTCACCTTTTTGTCTATCTGGGCGCGGATCTGCGAGAGAAGACTTTTGACGTAGCGCGGATGACGAATCAGGCGGTTCAGCAGATAGCTCAGGGGCACGCCCGTCAGCCCGCTGACCAGCAGCGTCTGATAGTTAATCAGCGTGCGAATATTAAGGGGGTTGAGTCCCGCAAGGCTCTGGCGGCTCTCATAGACCCCCAAATAGACCGCAAACTGAAACAGCACCAGAAACAGCGTCGCGGGACAAAAGGCCTGCCAGAAGATGCGCTGCGCCATCAGCCGGACGTCGCCGTACGCCGTCATATTGCGTCTGGGGGCAAACACCCGGTATCCGCCCCAGCTGAGCACTAAAGGAACGATAAAATGCAGCACACCGGCGAGGGTTTCAAACATCCCGACCGACGGGTAATAGCGAATGAAGAGCGACAATACGATCCCGGGCAGCGCTTCCAGGCCAAAGAACATCATCAGCGAAAGCAAAAATGAGAGCGGTAGGTAATAGAGTGCCACAATGCCGTCGCCCAGCTGCGTATACGTATTCGCGACGCTCAGCGCGGGAAGTAAAACCACCGGAATAATAAGCGGCAATGCCCACCAGCGGTTTTGATTGTTTTTCAGGAAAGCAAGAATATTCATAGATGCCCGGTTAAACCCCTTTCGCTCCAGAGGGAAATAAAGACAGGCATCCAACCTGACCTACGCGCCACCCGGCGGCATGCCGGGCAAACAGTGTGGAGGAAGGATTTTAAATATCAGGGGCGGGAATCCGTTGACATAAATCAAACTACTTGCCGCAAATAACTTTTCAGGGCGTTTTTTTGGGAATAATTTTCTTCATATTATCAATATGGTAAATGCGTTAATTAATTTTAATAACATTAGTTAATGTAAACATTGACGGTTATTTACACACGACAGAATTGACCCCCTCTTCCCGCTGTGCCTTAATATCCTCATCGCCCAAAAGGGCTTACCCAGGAAAAACAGAGTGAGTCAGGTCACGCGTATGCGCAAACGACATCGATTTAACACCCGAATGACCCGCATCATACTGCTCATCAGCTTCCTGTTTTTCTTTGGCCGCTTCGTTTACTCTTCCATTGGCGCCTGGTATCACCATCAGGATAAAACCCAGTCTCAGCAGTCCAGCCTGAGCGTCGACGCCGCTGACCGCTAAACCGCCGAAGGATGTTGCACGAGCCGCATCACCGGCCAGCTGATGGCGGCAGCCTCACCGTTTGCCTATGCGTGGCTGAATAAAACGCTGGGGATCGCGGGTGCAATGTGGGTTTCAACGGGGCTGACGCTGGCGATAGCCATTGTGCGCCGTCCCGGAAGGCAAAGTGTATCGCACTGTATCCCGCGGGCCACGGTGACAAACGGGTACAAAACGCCCCCACCGGCAAATATCTCCGATACATAAAAATGGTTTTCTTTCCCTGTCGCCATCGAGAACCGATGAGGAGAGAGAGCAATGATTCGTCGCTATTTACTTTTCCCCCTGCTTGTCCTGACATCTGTAGCACGTGTCCAGGCCACACCGCTGGACAATCTGAGCGCCGCTGACGTTAACGGCCCCGCCGCCGTTGCCCCGCTGGCGCAGCCGCAGCCGCCTGCAAAACTGATCGTCGATCCGCCGCTTGCCGGGCCGCTGAGCAAAGGCGCGGTGTTTATCCAGTACCGTGCCGAAAACCTGCGCATCGAGCCGGTGTTCGGGCCCGACGCGCTCAAGGTCACCCCGCGCATCGGGCACATTCACGTGGTGGTGGATGACGCGCCGTGGCACTGGGCTGACGCCAGCGGAGAGCCGGTGATCCTGGTGGGTCTGCCCGCAGGGAAACACAAGGTGACCATTATTCTGGCCGACCCGACGCATAAGCCGCTCGACCATAAAACCGTTGAATTCACCGTACCGCCCCACGCGGCGGTCCACCATTTTTAAGGAGTCTGAAGATGAAAGCACTGTCTGTAGTCACGGCAGGCCTGCTGGCGCTTTCCGCCAGCGCCTTTGCGCAGAGTAAAACCAGCGTCGTGCTGGTACACGGCGCATTTGCCGACGGCAGCAGCTGGAATAAGGTCATTACCCTGCTGCAGAAGCAGCACGCAGAGGTCATTGCCGTCCAGCTACCGCTCACCTCGCTTAAGGATGACGTTGCAGCCACAAAGCGGGCCATCGCCCGCGCGCAGGGTGACGTGGTGCTGGTAGGCCACTCCTGGGGCGGCACCGTGATTAGCGAGGCGGGTAACGATGCGCGGGTAAAATCGCTGGTGTACGTGGCGGCATTCGCGCCGGACTCCGGCCAGTCGACGGCGGACCTGGCGGGAAGCTTCCCTGCGCCGCCGGGCAGCGCGGGCATTGCCAAAACGGCGGACGGCTATTTATACCTGCCGACAGGAGCCGTCAGAAAGGACTTCGCGCCTGACGTGAAGCCAGACATTCAAAACACCACTGCAGCCACGCAGGGGCCCATTAAGGCCGAGGCGTTTGGTGAAAAGGTCGCCCACGCGGCGTGGCATGATAAACCGAGCTGGTATGTGGTCAGCACGAATGACCGAATGATCAACCCCGCACTTGAACGTGCGATCGCGAAGACGATCCATGCGAAAACCGCCGAGGTGGCGGCAAGCCACGTGTCGATGGTGAGCCAGCCGGAAGCCATCGCCCGGACGATTGAGCAGGCGGTCAGGAGCAATTAACGACCGCGGCGGCTTATTCAACTTTCTGCACTTCCGTATCCCCAGGCAGCAGCGCGGTACCGTCATGCGCTGCTGGCGCCATAAAGGGAACAGGCTTGCCCGTCCGCCTGTCGACCAGCAGCGAGTGGCGCTCGCCCTGCGCAAAGAGATTCTGCTCCCCCCACTGACGCAGCGCCACGACCACAGGAAAAAGCCCTTCACCTTTGTCGGTCAAGACATATTCCTGATAAGCCGTACCGTCTGATGCTCCCTGTAACGTCAGGATGTCCGCCTCAACCAGCTTGCGAAGCCGGTCTGAAAGAATGTTGCGTGCTACACCCAGGCTGCGCTGAAAATCCCCAAAGCGCGTCATGCCATCAAACGCATTTCGCACAATAAGAAGCGACCAGCGATCGCCGATCAAATCAACGCTGCGGGCAACGGGACAATATTCCTCTCTTTCCTTCTTCTGGGTCATTACTCGTTATCCTCGTAAAGGGCAGCCCAAACTAGTTGCATTTTAAAACTACATAGCCTAGCATTCAACCAGTTTCATTTTAAAACCAGGTTATCAAAGGCGAGGATTTTGAACATGTCACTGACATCCGCCCTTCCTTCAGCCACCATGCCGCGCGGCATGGTCTGGCTCTTCGCCATTGCCAGCGGCCTAAGCGTGGCAAACGTCTATTACGCCCAGCCTTTACTTGACGCGCTGGCGAACGATTTCGGCATCAGCCATGCGGCCGTGGGTGGCGTGGTGACCGCGACGCAAATTGGCTGCGCGTTAGCCCTTTTGCTTGTGGTTCCGCTGGGTGACAAAGTGGATCGCCGACGACTGATGGCAATCCAGCTGATTGCCCTGGTCGCCGCGCTGGTTTCCGTCAGCATGGCACAGTCCGCCTCCGCTCTGCTTATCGGTATGCTTGCAACCGGAATGCTCGGTACGGCAATGACGCAGGGGCTGATCGCCTATGCCGCCAGCGCCGCATCGCCCCATGAACAGGGACGCGTCATCGGCGCAGCGCAAGGCGGCGTGTTCGTCGGTCTGCTGCTCGCGCGCGTCTTTGCCGGTGGGATCGGCGATATCACCGGCTGGCGCGGGGTTTATCTTTGTGCTGCCGCGCTGATGCTCATGATTGCGTTACCGCTGTGGTGGAAGCTCCCCGCCCTGCCGGCCGTCACTGCCACGATGAGCTACCCGCGGCTGATTGGCTCGATGCTCACGCTGTTGCGACAGGAAAAAGTGCTGCAGATACGCGGCGTGCTGGCGCTGCTGATGTTTGCAACGTTCAACATTTTCTGGAGCGCGCTGGTGCTGCCGCTGAGCGCACCGCCGTATAACTTCTCGCACACCGCGATTGGCGCGTTTGGGCTGGTCGGCGCGGTAGGCGCGCTGGCAGCGGGTCGGGCAGGACGCTGGGCCGATCGGGGATATGCCCAACGCACCAGCGCGGCGGCGCTGGCTCTCCTGCTGTTAGCCTGGTGGCCGTTGTCGCTCATGGACCATTCACTCGGGATTTTGCTTATCGGCATCATATTGCTCGATTTGGGCGGTCAGGCGCTGCACGTCACTAATCAAAGCATGATTTTTCGCACCCGTCCCGAGGCGCACAGCCGACTGGTCGGCCTGTACATGCTTTTTTATGCCGTCGGCAGCGGGTTGGGTGCGCTCAGCTCGACGATGACGTACGCCTTTGCCGGCTGGCCTGGCGTCTGTCTGCTTGGCGCCTCGGTCAGCCTGCTGGCGCTGGTGTTCTGGTGGCTAACCCGCGCTTGCCACCGCTGTCCGCGGGATAATCCCGATTAATCCACGCGTGATCCTCTTCCCAGGTAAACATCCATTTGCGCACCGGGCCCGCCATCACGTTGAGGTAATAGCTGTCATACCCGGCCATTGTCGCTACCGGGTGGTAGCCCTTCGGCACCATGACCACGTCACGGTTATAGACCGCCATACACTCATCCAGCGTTCTGTCGTCGGTGTAGACGCGCTGCATGCAGAACCCCTGCTCCGGGTTGAGTCGATGGTAGTAGGTCTCCTCCAGATAGGTCTCACTCGGCGGATTGTCCGTGTCGTGCTTGTGGCTCGGGTACGAGCTGGTGCAGCCTTCGTTGGTCCAGACCTCCACCACCAGCAGGCTGTCGGCAGGTTTATCCTCCGGCAGAATGTTATGCACGTAGCGCCGGTTATTGCCCTTGCCGCGCGCCTCGCCGTCGATATCCTGCGGCGCAATCAGCCGCGTCGGATGCGTACCCTTGCCCGGCGCGGCGCAGACCGCCAGCTCCAGCCTGGTCAGCGCCTTCACCTGCACCGTCTCCTGCGGGGTAACGTACACCGCCCACGGCTTGATGCGCTCGAAGGGGCTCATCCGCTCACCGATGTCGTTAAACTCCGCGGAAGGCGTGCGGATGGAAGCCCGCCCGGCGACCAGCACCAGGCAGCGCTCCTCGCTGACGGCGGGCAGCGTCAGCGTCTGCCCCTCCTGCAGCTCATGCGCCGCAAAGCCGACGTACCCCCACCCCGCGCTTTCCGGCGTGACGGACTGGGTCCGCCCCTCCGCGTTCGGCTGTTGCCAGCGTGATAACAGACGTGACATGTCCCCCTCCTCAAATCAGTCCGGCGTCGCGCGCCAGGCGGCTCAGGTTGTTGTACCCCAGACGGGCGTAGGTCAGCGGATGGGCAATCGCCGGATCCTGCTCCGCCTCCACCACCAGCCAGCCGCGATAATCCTGCGCCTTCAGCAGCCGCACGATCGGCGGATAATCGACGCAGCCGTCGCCCGGCACGGTAAACACGCCGCTCAGCACCGCATCGAGGAAGCTGGTTTTGCGGTTTTTCACGTCCGCCAGCACGTCGGCACGCACGTCTTTGCAGTGAACGTGGTTGATACGCGACGCCCAGCGCTGGGCCACCGCCAGCGGATCGGCCCCGGCAAAGGTCAGATGGCCGGTATCCAGCAGCAATCCGACCTCTTCGCCGGTATGGGTCATCAGGTTGTCCACGTCCTCAGCGGACTCAATCACCGTGCCCATATGGTGATGGTAGGCAATCTGCACCCCCTGCTGCTGGGTATAGCGGGCAAATTCGGTGAGCTTTTCGCCGTACGCCTTCCAGCGTTCCTGCGGGAAGCGCGGGCGCAGATGCACCGGGGTCTGCTGCTCGCCGTGAATGCAGCCGCTCACCTCCGCAAAGACCAGCACCTTCGCCCCCAGCTCGCGCAGCAGCGTCAGGTGGGACTGCACGGCGGCAATTTCCTCCTCCACGCTGCGCTCCAGCAGGCGGCCGGAGTACCAGCCAGAGACCAGCTGCAGGTCGTGGCGCTGTAAAATCGGGCCGAGCAGGCGCGCTTCTCGCGGGAATTTATTGCCCAGCTCGAAACCGGCAAAACCGGCCTCTTTACCTTCGCTCAGACAGGTCTCCAGCGACGTCTCCGCGCCGAGGGAAGGCAGATCGTCATTCGTCCACGTCAGCGGGTTAATGCCCAGTTGTACATTCATCGTCGTCTCCATTATGCGTCTCCGCGCTCGCGCCACCAGGCGATAAGCTGCAGGTAGTTGTCCCGAATGCGCGCCACCAGCTGCGCGTCGTCAATATCGTGCTTCAGCCACGCGCGGGAGGCGTCGCCAAACAGCGTGCGCCCCACGGCGAAGCCTTTCACCAGCGCCTGCCCCGCGGCGGCCCGGAAGTCGGCGCGCAGCTGTTCCGCCGGGGCGTCCAGACCAAGGATCACCACCCCGCGACAGTGTGGGTCCCGGCGTTCGATAACCTCGCTCAGCGCCGTCCAGCCCTTTGCGGAGAGCGGCGGCAGCTTCCACCAGTCGGGGTAAATGCCCAGGTTGTAAAAGCGGGAGATGGCGCGCAGGTAAAGTTCGTCGCTGCGCGGCATGGTCGCGGGCAGGATCACCTCCAGCAGCAGCTCGTGCCCGGACTGGCAGCAGGCGTGGTACACCTCGGCGATTTTCTGCTCCTGCTCCAGGCGCAGGCCGTGGGCATCTTCCGGATGGAAAAAGACCAGGCACTTCACCACGTGCTCCTGCGGCCAGCCGATAAGCTGGGTGCCGATGTTGCCGTGCTCCATTTCCAGCGGTCGGGATCCCGGCAGCTCGATGGGGCGACCAATCCACCATCCTTCCCCGGTGATAGCGTTCAGCGCGTCCTGACCAAAGGTGCCGTCGCACAGCAGGCCGGCTTTGCCCTCCAGACCGGCGCGGCTCGCCGCCTCGCGGCTGGCCTGCAGGATCAGCTGCTTCAGCGCCGGAATGCGCTTCAGCGACGCGCCGCACTGCATCGCCATATCCTCAAGCTGGCTGCGGTGGTCGAAGGCCATCACGCACAGCTCCGGCCACTCGCGGCGACGGGTGGTCACCCGGTGGAGATGGTTCAGACGCGGGTCGAGATCCGGTCGCGGCACATCCGCAGCGCGGGAAAGATAATCATCCAGCTCGATCTTGCTCGGCATCGCCGGGGCGCAGCCGTGGCGCGACACCACCAGCGCGCCGCAGGCGTTGGCGTAGCGGCACGCCTGCTCCCAGCCCTCGTCGTTCAGGTAGCCGCGCAGCAGGCCGGACATAAACGCGTCCCCCGCGCCGAGGACGTTCAGCACCTCCACGCGCACGCCGGTCACCGTCAGGCCGTCGTCCAGCCGGGGCGGAATGGCGTCGGTAAAGACCGAGCAGCCGAGCGCCCCGCGCTTGCAGACCAGCGCGGCCTGACTCACGGCACGCACCTGCCCCAGCGCCGTCAGCGTATCGGTGCTGCCGCCCGTAATGTGGAACTCCTCCTCGGTGCCGACGATGACGTCGAAGAGGTGCAGCACCTCCTGCAGCTCGCGGGTGACCTTATCGGCGGCGATAAAGCGCGTTTCCCCGTCGCCCAGCGAGGTCAGCCCCCACAGCACCGGACGGTAGTCAATGTCCAGCACCGTGCGCACGCCGTGACGGCGGGCATAGCCCAGCGCCGTCAGCACCGCCTCGCGGGTTTGCGGATGAGAAAGATGAGTCCCGGTGATGGCAAGACACCGTGCGGAGGCAATGTAGCTTTCGTCCACATCGCGGGCGGTAATCGCCATGTCCGCACAGTTATCGCGATAAAAAATCAGCGGAAAGGTGTCCCGGTCTTTAATGCCGAGCAGCACCAGAGCCGTAAGGCGGTCTTTATCGGTAATCAGATGGCTGGTATCGCAGCCTACCTGGTTAAGCTCTTCCCGCAGGAAGCGGCCCATATGTTCATCGCCGACGCGCGCCAGCATCGAGGAGCGCAGGCCCTGACGCGCGGTGCCGTACGCCACGTTGCCGGACGACCCGCCGAGGTATTTGGCGAAGCTCGACGCGTCCTCCAGACGGGCGCCAATCTGCTGGCTGTAGAGGTCTACCGCCACGCGGCCCATGCATATCACATCAAACTGCTTTTCCACGTTGAACCCTCTTCAGACAATGTCGTTCACGTTCAGCCAGCGGCCTTCCCGGTGCGAGAGCGCGATCGCGTCCAGCACGCGCGACACCTTCCAGCCCGCCTCGAAGTCCGGCCACATCGGCGCGTCGGCGGCAATCCCGTCCACCAGGTCGCGCACCTCGACCGTTTTTTGATCGTTAAAGCCAATCCCGTGGCCCGCGCCCATGCAGAACGCGGCGTAGTCCGGGTGCGACGGGCCGACGAGCAGCGTGCGGAACCCCTGACGGTTCACCGGATCGTCATGCAGATAGAGCTTCAGCTCGGCCATGCGCTCCTGGGTGAAGCTGATGGCGCCTTTCGTGCCGGTAATGACGTACGACAGCCCCATCTTGCGGCCGCAGGCGACGCGGGAGGTTTCAATCACGCCCTGCGCCCCACCCGCGAAGCGCACCATCGCGTGGGCCTGATCCTCGTTTTCGACGGCAATCATCTCCGACGATCCGGCCTTCGCGGGGCGCGCCGGGACCACGATCTTCAGATCGCCGCAGACCTGCTCAATCTCCCCCACCAGGTACTGGGCCATATTGACGATATGCGCCGCGAGATCGCCCAGCGCCCCCAGCCCGGCGGTCTCCTTAAAGCAGTGCCAGTGAATGGGCGACAGCGGGTCGGCCATATAGTCTTCGTTGTGGGTGCCGTAGAAGTGGATCACTTCGCCAATCTCGCCGCGCGCGATAATCTCCTTCGCCAGCTGCGCGGTCGGGTTCTTCATGTAGTTGAACCCCACCAGCGTTTTCACCCCTGCCCGCTTCGCGGCGTCGACCATCTCACGCGCGTCGTGGGCGTTCAGCGCCAGCGGCTTCTCCGAGTAAACGTGCTTGCCGTGGCGGATCGCCTCCAGCGCCATCTCTTTATGCAGGTGGTTGGGCGAACAAATATCCACCACGTCAATGGTCGGGTCAGCCACCAGCGCCCGCCAGTCACCGGTGGAGCGGTTGAAGCCAAACGCCTGCGCGCGCGCTGCCGCCAGCTCCGGCGTGACTTCCGCCACCATCTCGCGCACCAGCCTGCCGCGCAGGTTGAACACCGTCGGGGCCTGGGCATAGGCGATGGCGTGCGCCTTGCCGATATACCCGGTGCCAATTAATCCAATACGAACCTCTTTCATCGCTATCCTCACAGTGCGCCGCGACGGCTCTTGGCGTAGGTGTCAAACGCCACCGCCAGAACGATAATTAATCCGGTGATAATCTGCTGGTAGTAGGCCGAGACGTTCATCAGCACCAGGCCGTTAATCAGAATACCCATGATGATGGAGCCGATAATGGTGCCGCCGATGCGCCCGTAGCCGCCCATCAGCGAGGTGCCGCCGATCACCACCGAGGCGATGACGCGCAGCTCGAAGGAGATCCCGGCCACCGCCTCGGCGCTTCCCAGACGCGCGCTCAGAATGAAGCCCGCCAGCCCCGCCAGGCAGCCAATCAGCACGTAGACGCTGACCAGCACGCGCTTGACGTTCACCCCCGCCAGGCGCGCCGCCTCCGGGTTACCGCCGATGGCGTAGACGAAGCGGCCCCAGCGGGTTTTATGCAGCGCCAGATAGCCGCCGAGGGCAACGATGGCGAAAATCCAGATCGGAATGGAGATGCCGAGCAGCTCCCCGCGCCCCCACCAGCGGTAGCCCTGATCGAAACCGGCGATCGGCGCGCCGTCGTTGATCACCAGCGTCAGGCCGCGCCAGATGGTCATCCCGCCGAGGGTGACGATGAACGGCGGCAGGCGCAGGCGGGTCACGCCCAGGCCGTGCAGGAAGCCAATCGCCGTGCCCATCGCCAGACAAATCCCCAGCCCAATCAGCCAGCTCATGCCGCCCCAGGCGTTCGGGTCGACGGTGGTGAAGTTATCGCCCTTGATCACGTACGCCGCGGTCATGGCGCACACCGCCAGAATGGAGCCCACGGAGAGGTCAATCCCGGCGGTCAGGATGACAAAGGTCATCCCCACGGCCATGATCCCGTAGATGGAAACTTCGGTCAGGATGTTGAAAATATTACGCTCAGAGAAAAAGTTGCTGTTCTGCGACTGGAAGAAGATCAGCAGCAGGATCATGAAAATCAGGACCCCGAAGCGCTCGAAGAAGGCGATGGGATCGATGCGTCCGGCGCGTTTGACCGGGGCCTGCGTTTTAGTAATCATCTGCGTCATGAGAAACTCCGTTATGCCGCGTTCAGGGCGTTGTGGTTGATGGCCATCATCGTCATCAGCCGTTCTTCATTAGCGTCGTCACCGTGGATCTCGCCGGTCACCCGCCCTTCGCTGAGGGTGATGATCCGGTCGGACACCGCCATCACCTCCGGCAGATCGGAGGAGATCACGATCACCGCCACGCCCTTTTTCGCCATGTCAAAGAGCACCTGGTGCACTTCCGATTTGGTCCCCACGTCGATGCCGCGCGTCGGCTCATCGACGATCAGCACCCGCGGGTTGAGCGCCATGCAGCGCGCGAGGATCACCTTTTGCTGGTTGCCGCCGGAGAGCTTGCGCACCTCCTGCGCGCTGTTGACCATTTTGATCTGCAGCGCCTTGCGGTAGGACTCGATCAGATCGTCCTCTTTGCGGGTGTTCACGAACCAGCGCCACTGCAGCAGCGAGGAGAGGCAGGAGAGCGACAGGTTGTCGCGAATCGACAGCCCCAGCACCGCCCCCTCTTTTTTGCGGTCTTCCGGCACCAGCGCCAGGCCCTGATCGAGGGCGTAGAGCGGGTCGCGCGGCTGGTACGGCACGCCGTCCAGCGCAAAGCTCCCGGAGGTAAAGGCGTCCGCGCCAAACAGGCAGCGCGCCACCTCGGTGCGCCCGGCGCCCACCAGCCCGGCAATGCCTAACACTTCCCCGGCGTGGACGTGGAAGCTGATGTCGTGCAGGGCAATGCCGTGCGGATCCAGCGGCGGCTTTTCGCGGCTCAGCCCCTTCACCGCCAGGCGGACGGGTTTATCCTCATGATGCGTTTCGCTGGCGGGGCGACGGTTAAAGGCCACGTCGCGACCGACCATCAGGCGGATCAGCTGTTCGACGTTGGTCTCCGCCACCGCGCCGGTGCCGGTGAAGCGGCCGTCCTGGAAAACGGTGAAGCGGTCGCAAAGCTGGAAAACTTCGTGCAGGCGGTGGGTGACGTAAATAATGCTCACGCCGCGGTTTTTAAGCTCGCGCACCACGCGGTGCAGGCTTTCCACCTCGCTGTCGCTCAGCGCGGCGGAGGGTTCGTCCATAATGATTAGCCGGGCGTTGAGGGTCAGCGCCCGGGCAATCTCCACCATCTGCTGCTGGGCAACGCTCAGGCGGGCAACCGGCGTGGTCGGCGCAACGTTCAGCTGCAGGTAATCAAGAATGACCTGCGCCTCCTGGTTAACCGCCCTTTCGTCAACGATCAGGTTACGTTTACGCGGCTCGCGCCCGAGAAACATGTTTTCCGCGACGGTCATGTTGGGCAGCAGGTTGAATTCCTGGTAGATGGTGATGATGCCCTTGTTCTGCCGTTCCACCGGGGAGTCATCCACCGGCAGCGTTTCGCCGTTGAACCAGATATCCCCGCGGGTTTGCGGCTGCGCGCCCGCGAGCGCCTTCAGCAGCGTGGATTTTCCCGCCCCGTTTTCCCCCAGCAGGGCGTGGATCTCGCCCGCGCCGACGGTTAGCTGAGCGCTGCTCAGCGCCCAGACGCCGGAAAAGCTTTTCGCCAGGTCGGTCACTTTCAGTAAGGGTTGCGACATCGGTCTGCTCCTCCTCATGATGAGCCGCCAGAGGCGGCTCGGGACTTATCAGTTACCGGCCTCACCGATACGCTCGGCCTGCTGCAGGTTCTCTTTGGTGATCAGCGTCGGCGGGTAGTCGGCCCCGGTGATGGCTTTCTTCTCGCGCACGTTGGCCACCAGCTGGCTCATCGCCGTCTGCACCGCAAAGCCCGGACGCTGGTCCGCCGTTACCGCCAGCCAGCCGTCGCGCACGCGGGCCAGCGCTTCCGGCACCGCGTCAAAGCCGGTCACGAGGATTTCGCCCGGCTTCACGCCCTGGCTCTGCAGGGCTTCAATCGCCCCCAGCGCCATATCGTCGTTGGCGGAGAGGATCACCTGCGGACGCTTCGGCAGCGAGGGCAGCACGCTTTCCACGATGCGCATCCCTTCCGAACGCATCCAGTTGCCGGTCTGATCGGCGACGATCTTGTACTTATCCCCGCCCGCCTTCAGGCTGTCGCGGATCCCTTTGGTGCGTTCGATGTTGGAAGAGGAGCCCGGCTGGCCGGTCAGCAGAATGATGTCGGCACCGTTGGGGAATTTAGTTTTCACAAAATCGCCAACCGCCTGGCCGCCCTTGTAGTTGTTGGCGCCAAAGTGCGGGACTTTCTTTTGGCTGTCGACGGAGCGGTCAAGGGTGACCACCGGCAGCTTCGCATCCTGAATTTCATCCACCGCGCTGGAGACCGCGTTAACGTCGTTCGGGGAGACGATAAAGCCCTGCGCCCCGCGGGTGATGGCGTTTTCCAGGTCCGCTACCTGCTTCGGCGAGCTGCCCTGCCCGTCCAGCACCTGAAGCTTTACGCCCATCTCTTTCGCGGCTTTCACCGCCGTGCGCTGCATGTGAACTTCAAACGGCATGGCCAGGTTTGGCGTACTGAAAACAATTTGCTCGTTTTCGGCGAGGGCGGCCCCGGACGTCATGGCGATGAGGGCGGCTACGATCAGTTTTTTCATTATTATGTCTCTCTGTGTAGGGTGGTTGTGTTTAGAGGACGATCTCGCGCTGGCTGCGCAGTGACTCCAGCGCTTTATCCGCAAGGTACAGCGCACGTTCACCATCATCGCCGCTGCAGTCAGGCACCGCTTCGCCGCGCAGGACCGCAACAAAGTGTTCCCATTCCGCGGCGTAAGCGGATTTGTAGCGCTGCAGGAAGAAGTGTTCCGGCAGCGCGCTGGTGCAGCCCTGTTTGCCGTAGTGCTGCACCTGGTTTTCCAGAATGTTGCCCGCGCACAGCAGCCCTTCGGAGCCGTGCAGCTCCAGGCGCTGGTCGTAGCCGTAAGATGAACGGCGGCTGTTGACGATGGTCGCCATCGCGCCGGAGGCATATTTCAGAACGATAAACGCGGTGTCGATGTCCCCCGCCTCGCCAATCGCCGGATCCACCAGGTTGCTGCCCTGGGCATACACCGACACCGGCTCTTCGCCCATGATGAAGCGCGCCATATCAAAGTCGTGAATGGTCATATCGCGGAACATGCCGCCGGAGACGCGCACGTACTCCGCAGGCGGCGGGGACGGGTCGCGGGAGATAATCAGCAGTGATTCTGGCTTGCCGATGCGCCCGGCCTGCGCGTCGGTTTTCACGCGGCGGAACTGAGGGTCAAAGCGGCGGTTAAAGCCAATGAACAGCGGCACGTCGTACTCTTTGACCACCTTCAGGCAGTCGCGCACGCGGGCGAGGTCGAGATGTACCGGCTTTTCACAAAAGATGGCCTTGCCGTGGCGGGCGGCCATTTCAATCAGGTCCGCGTGGGTATCGGTGGCGGAGGCGATCAGCACGGCGTGAACGTTAGGGTCGGTCATTGCCTCCTCCAGGCTCTGCTGGCGGGCCTGGTACTGCGCGGCGAGACGGGTGGCAAATTCCTGATTCGGGTCAACCACGGACCAGAGCGTGGTCGCGCCGTGGCTGGCGATGTTAGCTGCATGTACCTGGCCAATTCGGCCAGCGCCCAGTAAAGCAATGTTAAACATAACGGCTCCCGGTGTTGGTGAATGCTGTGAACTAACGACCCTATAAATAAAACATTTATTTCATTTTTATAAATAGTGAAAATTATGTTTTTGAGTGCAGGTTAACACTTTTGAGATGATTGAGATAAATTTTGTTATCAATCTCACAACATGGGAGGACATACAGCAGCTCCCCTCACCCCGGCCCTCTCCCCAAAGGGGCGAGGGAGAAAAGAGTGCACCACACAATCCCCTCTCCCCGATGGGGAGAGGGTTAGGGTGAGGGGAAAATGAAATGAAAATTTCGTTACGGCGGAAAATCTTAGTACTGACGGGCTTTTTTCACCTGCGCCTGAGCGTGCGCCGCGGCTTCACGCACGGCAGACGACTCTGCCACCTGCGCATCGCCGGTTCGCCACCAGGAGGCGTAATCGTGGGTCATGGTCTTCGGCAGCACCTTGATGTCCAGCAGCGTCGGGCCCGGATGCGCCCGCGACGCCTCCAGCGCCGCCAGCAGGCTTTGCTCATCGTGTACCCGCCACGCGCGGCAGCCGTAGCTCTCCGCGTTTTGCGCAAAATCGACCTTCACCAGCGGCCCGTCGAGCCGCCCTGTTTCCGGGTTGCGATGGCGGTTTTCCGTGCCAAAACTGCCCATGCCGTGCCCCATCTGCAGGTTGTTAATGCAGCCGAAGCTGGCGTTATCAAACAGCAGAACGGTGACCTTAATGCCCTCCTGCACCGCGGTTTGCAGCTCCGAGTGCAGCATCATGTAGGAGCCATCCCCCACCATGGCGTACACCGGCAGCTCGGGCCTGGCGAGCTTCGCGCCGAGGGCCGCCGCAATCTCGTAGCCCATGCAGGAGTAGCCGTACTCCAGGTGATAGCTGTCCGGCGTTTTAACCTGCCAGAGGCGCTGTAAATCCCCCGGCAGCGAACCGGCCGCGCCCACCACAATGGCGCTTTCTTCAATATGCTGGTTGATCAGCCCCAGCACCCGCGTCTGGGTCAGGCGGGTGTTGAGCGTCTCGCCGTATTCTGCCAGCCGCGCGTCCATGTGCCCCGCCACTTCGGGCGCGTCGCCCGGACGCCACTGGCGATCCCACAGGCGGCGGCACTCGTCGTGCCAGGCGGATTTCGCCTGGGCGATGGCCTCTCCCCAGCCGCTGCGATAATCCCCGAGCGCGTGGGTTAAGGCCTGCAGCCCGGTCTGGGCATCGGCAATCAGCGCCGTGGCGTCCAGCTTCAGGGCGTCGAACTCGGCCACGTTCAGCAGCAGGAATTCGACGTCCGGATGAGAGAAGAGCGCCTTAGAGCCGGTAGTAAAGTCGGTCAGGCGCGTGCCGATGCCAATCACCAGATCGGCCTGCGGCGCGAGCTGGTTGGCCGCCAGCCCGCCCGTTACCCCCACGCCGCCCAAGTTAAGTGGGTGGTCACTTACCAGCGCCCCCTTCCCGGCCTGGGTTTCGGCGAACGGTAGATGCAGCGTCTCGACGAAGTCGCGAAACGCCTCATGCGCGCCGGAGTAGCGCACGCCCCCGCCGCACACCACCAGCGGACGACGCTTGCGGGCGATCAGCGCCCGCGCCTGCGCCAGACGCTGCGGATCGGGCGGACGACGCTCGATGTGGTGCACGCGACGCGCGAAAAAGCTCAGCGGATAGTCCCAGGCCTCGCCCTGCACGTCCTGCGGCAGGCAAATCGTCACCGCACCGGTATCTGCCGGGTCAGTAAGCGTTCGCATCGCGCTGAGCATGGCGCTCATCAGCTGCTCGGGACGATTGATGCGGTCCCAGTAGCGGGAGACCGGACGGAAGCAGTCGTTGGTGCTGATGCTGAGATCGTGATACTGCTCGATCTGCTGCAGCACCGGGTCCGGCTGGCGGCTGGCATAGATATCGCCCGGCAGCAACAGCAGCGGGATGCGGTTAGCCGTGGCGGTGGCCGCGGCGGTCACCATATTGGCCGCCCCCGGCCCGACGGACGAGGTGACGGCAAAGATGCGCTGACGGCGGTGCTGTTTGGCAAATCCCGTTGCCATATGGGCAATGCCCTGCTCGTTGCAGCCCTGCATCACCTGCAGATGGCCCGGATCCTGCTCCAGCGCCTGGCCGATGCCCAGCACGTTGCCGTGCCCGAAAATAGTCGCCACGCCCTCCACGAAGGGCGTTTCGTTGCCGTCCACGCTGACGTACTGTTGATTCAGGAACCGGACCAGCGCCTGGGCCATGGTCATTCGTTCGGTTTGCATAAAACCTCCTGTCAGCCCAGCGTTGGCATGGAGAACGCAGCGCCTGTCTCCTGCTGCATTTCCGGCCAGCGCGCGGTGATGGTTTTCATTCGGGTGTAGAAGCGCACGCCGTCGCTGCCGTGGACGTTGAGCGCCCCGAAGATGGAGCGCTTCCAGCCGCCAAAGCTGTGGAACGCCATCGGCACCGGGATCGGCACGTTGACGCCCACCATGCCCGCCTGCACCTCCTCGCAGAAGCGGCGCGCGCAGCCGCCGTCACGGGTGAAAATGGCCGAGCCATTACCATATTCATGGCGGTTAATCAGGTCCACCGCGCTGGCGTAATCTGCTACGCGCACCACAGAAAGCACCGGACCAAAAATCTCTTCTTTATAGATGGTCATCTCCGGGGTGACGTTATCGAACAGCGTCGGCCCGACGAAGTAGCCCTGCTCGTGGCCCTTCACGCTGAAGCCGCGTCCGTCCACGCGAAGCGTCGCCCCCTGCGCTTCCCCGCTGTCGATGTAGCCCAGCACCTTGCTGCGGTGGGCGGACGAGATGAGCGGCCCCATTTCGTTTTCCGGCGTCTGGTCCAGACCCGGCCCGACGCGCAGCGCGGCAATCTGTTTTTCCAGCCGGGCGCAGAGGTCATCGGCGGTGTTATCCCCTACCGCCACCACCACCGAAAGCGCCATGCAGCGCTCTCCCGCCGCGCCGAAGCCAGCCCCCATAATGGCGTTGGCCGCCATCTCCATGTCGGCGTCCGGCATCAGGATGCAGTGGTTTTTCGCCCCGCCCAGCGCCTGACAGCGCTTCCCGTGGGCGGACGCGGTCTGGTAGATGTATTCCGCAATCGGCGTGGAGCCGACAAAGCTCACCGCCTGCACGCGCGGGTCGGTCAGGAGCACGTCAACGGACTCCTTATCGCCCTGCACCACGTTGAAGACGCCGTCCGGCAGGCCAGCCTCTTTCAGCAGCTGCGCCAGCGCGAGCGCGAGAGAAGGATCTTTTTCCGACGGTTTCAGCACGAAGGTGTTGCCGGTCGCCAGCGCAATCGGGAACATCCACATCGGCACCATCGCCGGAAAGTTAAACGGCGTGATCCCAACGCAGACGCCGAGCGGCTGCATCAGCGAGTGGCTGTCGACGCCCGTGCCGACGTTCGCCGAGTGTTCGCCCTTTTGCAGATGCGGAATACCGCAGGCAAACTCCACCACTTCCAGGCCGCGGGTCAGTTCACCCACCGCGTCGGAAAAGACCTTGCCGTGCTCCTCACTGATGAGGCGGGCCAGGCGCGCCATATTCTCTTCCAGCAGCGCCTTGAAGTGGAACATCACGCGCGCGCGCTTAAGCGGAGCCTGGCGTGCCCACGCGGGAAACGCCTGCTGCGCGGCGGCAATCGCCTGCTCCGTTTCCTGCGCCGTACTCATCACCACCTGGCGGATCTGCTTGCCGGTGGCCGGGTTGAAGATCGCCTGAACGCGCTGGCCTGAACCGGTGACACATTCGCCGTGAATAAAATTCGCTACCGTCTCCATCCTTAACCTCTCGCTGTTGATACGTGACTGTGACCTGAACGCTGTGTACTGGACACTATATATGAAACAAATATTCCATTTTAAGTTGAAATAAAATAAATGATGATTATTGTGATCAAGGATGGATTTTTATGTTAACAGCCAGCACCACTGACGCCACGTGCGCTATTAAGGAATTTCGGGCGAGGAAATGGCTGAAGCTTCTGTTTCATTTTTGCTGCCAGATGGATGGCCGACATTTAAAAGACGCGGTTTTGCGTTTAGAATCATAAGACTGTATTTGGGGGATAACATGAGCACAGCAACCAGCCTGAACGAACTGCAGCAGCAAATCCGCGATCGCTACGATAGCCTGAGCAAGAGGCTGCAGCAGGTCTCACGCTACGTGCTGGACAACACCAACAGCGTGGCCTTCGATACGGTTGCCGTTATTGCCGAGCGCGCCGACGTGCCGCCCTCGACGCTGATCCGCTTTGCTAACGCCTTCGACTTCACCGGCTTCAACGAAATGAAACAGCTGTTTCGCATGAACCTGGTAGAGGAGACCGCCAGCTACAGCGACCGCGCCCGGCTGTTCCGCGAAATGGAGAGCGAGGCCGTGCCGGAAACGCCGCTCGATATCCTGCAGGAGTTTGCCCGCTCGAACGCGCAGGCGCTGCAGCAGCTTGCCGCCCGCGCCGAGCCCGAAATGCTGGAGCGTGCGGTACAGCTGCTGGCCGACGCCGACACCATCTACATCGCCGGACTGCGCCGCTCCTTTAGCGTTGCCGCGTACCTTACCTATGCACTGAGCCATCTGGAGTGCCGCCCTATCCTTCTCGACGGCATGGGCGGGATGCTGCGCGAGCAGATCAGCCGCATTAAGGCACGCGACATTGTGGTGTCGATAAGCTTCTCGCCGTACGCGGAAGAGACGGTGATGGTCAGCGAAACCGCCGCCAGCGTCGGCGCGCGGCAGATTGTGATTACGGACAGCCAGATCAGCCCGCTGGCGACGTTCAGCGATCTCTGCTTTGTGGTGAAAGAGGCGCAGGTGGACGCGTTCCGGTCTCAGTCGGCGACGCTGTGCCTGGTGCAGTCGCTGGTGGTGGCGCTGGCGTATAGGTTGGGGAGCGGGGAGAAATAGCCTACGGTAACGCTCAACAGGCCGGGTAACATAAACCCGCTACCCGGCATAATCACCGTTTCCGGTGAACATCCGCCCGCTCTTAGCGGTTTTCGATCTCAGGACACTCAGGATAGCTGACCGAAGCGAGGGCATTTAGACGCTGCCCCGTAATCTGTAACACGCGCAGCAAAAGCATGATGCCGCGGCGGGTATCAGGGTCGTTGAGGATAGTAAACACCTGACGAAGCGAAATATCCCCTTCCCGGTTAACCTGCTCCCCCACGCCATGCGTAGCGCGGTTCCCCCCTTCCCAGCCGACGGTCACGACATCGTCAAAAACGCCAGCCAGTTTTTCGACCATCGCGTTATCGGCCATTTCCAGCAGGTCTGCGACGACGGCAAGCTGATCAACCAGATTATTCAGACGATTGCCCGCCATAAGCGGGGCAAGGCTCTTTAGTAACTGTTCCTGGTCACTCATCAGAACATCCCCCTCACAACGCCCCAATACAGTCCACGAGTATAAAGAGTCACCGGAAAAGCCCTGACCCGGTCTTTCGGGTCCGGCAGAACGCATCTGATCATCACATGTACCATGTCGAAAATCCGCGCCCCCTTTTCGCCATTTTTAATGTCCGATATTTAATTATTTCTACTGTCCGCATTCCGCCATTTCATCATCACTTATTAGCGTTGCGCTTTTGGCCATTTTGTGGCGCGTTTTTCTAGCTGATGGTTCAGGGTAATTAAGGTACCGCCTGACTATACGCTCAGAGCAACCAACCTGGGTTGCAATATCGACAATGTTCGCACTTTGCTTACGCATTTGCTTTATCATGTAAAAGTCTTCTCTGCTCAGCATGTCGATGTACTTTCTGGTGTGAGAACCTCAAGGAAACAACATGTCAGGTGGAGCGGACAATTCAAATGGTGAATTACAGTCCTATATCACTGGCGCTAACAGCATAGAACGTAAAGGTATTTTTGGCCTATCATGCGTCATTAAGATGCATAAACCTGCTCATCATCGATTAAGCGCTGGTGCTTCAGTTCCTTAAAAGTTCCCTCGGACAGATAAAGGACCCGGTCTGCAGATGCAATGGTTTCGGGGCGATGGGCGATGAGCAGGACAGATATACCCAGTTGACGTAGCGTCTGGCTTATCAGTATTTCACTCTCAATATCAAGATGGCTCGTCGCTTCATCCAGTAACAAAAATCCCGGTTTCTTGTACAGCGCCCTTGCCAGCAGAATACGCTGCTTCTGGCCTCCAGATAGTCCTCCACCGGTTTCCCCGATCAATGTCTGATATCCCATCGGCATTGCCATGATATCGCTGTCAATCATCGCAAGGCGGGCACAGTGGATCATTCTTTCAGGATTGCGGTCCTCACTGAAAAAGATGATGTTATCTGCTATGGAGCCCCGGAACAGGTGGTCATCCTGTAGTACGGTACCAATGCGCCGGCGTATCCGGAAATAATCCGGATGGGTATGCGGTATGCCAAATGTTCTGATCGTTCCTTCATCAGGGATATAAATCCCTAAGATAAGCTTTACCAGCGTCGATTTGCCACATCCGGATTTACCCGTAATGGCGACCACTTCGCCCGGGTGCAACGTCAGCGATACGCCGCGGAGTAGAGGCTTATTGCTACCCTTATGGCTGAAGATTATATGTGTAAGTGATAACGAAACATCGGCAGTTTCGGACTCTCTGTCCTGGAATACAGAGGAAACGGTAGATATGCTGCCACCCTCCTGAACGGGTTGCTGCAGATGGCCTTCTGTCGGAGTGAGCACAATATCAGCCAGACGCTCGTTATAAACATCAAGCATACGCCAGGCAAAAAACTTATCCGTCAGACTGCTGATGCTCGAAGAAAAACGCATCTGGTAAGACAAATAGGCAACCAGCATCCCGACGGTAAAGGTACCGTGCAGCACCTCATCGGCACCTTTCCATAAAATAACCGCCGATACCAGACTGCCGGTCAGTGTATGTGCAATGTCATAGCACATCAGCAGGCGGTTCTGGCGTAGCTGTGTATTTCTGCGGACTACATTTAAATTCAGCCAGGCGGCTTCGCGGTGTGCGGTGACACCGTTTATTCTCAGGCTCAGGATTCCGTTGAGGGTTTCAAGAAAATGCCCGGACTCCCTTGCACCGGCATCCCAGGCATCTTCCGCCGACTGCCGCAGGGATGGATACCACAACGCTCTCAGTACACCGTAAATGGCGGCAGCCAGCACCGCGATCACCGTCATTTCAGGACTGTACAGCAACATCATGAAGAGGGCGGTTACCACAAGCAGCACATCAAGAATACCTTCCAGTAACTGCGAGGTCAGCGCCTGTTGGATAGCATTTACTGCATCAAAACGTGCATTAATACTCCCCTTACTGCGTGCATCGAACCAGGATAAAGGGAGACGCACCAGATGATGAAATACCCTGGCGGTCCACTGCATATTAAAATTGACGGAGAGTGTGATGCTTGCCCACTGGCGGGCCAGCGACAGCAGCATCTGAGTCAGTGACAGCAGCAGCAGGGCAATGATGATGACGGTTAACAGGCTTCGATCTGCGGCCACAAGGACCTCATCGATAACCAACTGGTTGAGAAGAGGACTTGCCAGCGTCATGATTTCAAGTGCCAGGGAAAAAATCATAATCCGCGATATTGCAGGAAGCAGGCCGCTCGTCTTACCTATAAGCTGGCGAAGGCGTATTTTTTTTCTTTCATCCTTGACCGTGAAATCGCTGGCTGGCATCAACTCCAAAGCAACGCCGGTGAAGTGCTTTCCTGCCTCCTGCAGGGAGAGTGTGACCTTTCCTTTGTCGGGATCATAGATAATGAGATGTCTCCCGCGAACGCTGTGGAGCACAACGAAATGATTCATATTCCAGTGGAGAATACACGGTAAGGATAAGGACTTCAGATCTTCCGGTTCTAACCTGACGGCACGGGAAGACAGCCTAATATCTGCTGCGCACTCGATCAGCCTTTGAAGTGTCATCCCCTGAGTACTGGTACTAAAGCGTTCACGCAGTGTGGGTAAATCCGTCTGCAGACCATGCCAGCAGGCCATCATCGCCAGGCACGCCAGGCCACATTCCGCTGACTCTGTCTGACGAATCAGGTGAAGCCGTCTTTTGCTTGTCCAGTTTAGCGATCCCACTACAGTTTTCCTTTCAGGCTCCAGAGCGGTTCTGTCATCCACTCCCATAAATGACGAGTATCCAGACTGACATCCCCCTCGAGTGTCATACCGGGACGCAGGGTTTCTTTTTTTCCATAAGCCAAGATGAAGGATTTATCCGGTACGACTATGACGCGATAGTGCCCTTCATTCTCCTTCCAGGTGACAGGAGAAACAGAGAGCAAATCCGATGGGCTCAGCGTTGTGCGGCTGATTTCACGTATAGTGCCGTACTGAACGCCAAACTTCTGATAGGGAAAGGCTGCGAACCGCAAAGCCACACGCTGCCCTGGTTGAATGAACCCGGCATGCTGACTTGTGGCGTAGAGTTCAATCTGCAGGCTTGCGTTGTCAGGCACTACCGTCGTCACCGGCTCCGATGCTCTGACAGACTGTCCCTGTCTGACAAGCACTGCCGCAACAGTGCCGGATACGGGCGACGTCAGGGTGAACTTCTCCTGTCCAGCCAGTTCCTCCTGCTATTGTTTGATCCCCTGAAGCTGTCTGTCCAGTTCAGCTCTCCGGCTTTCTCCCTGGACGATTAGGTGATTTAGCTCGTCTTCAGCCGCTTTTATTGTGGTATTCAACTGCAAAAGCGCCTGACGCTGATCCTCTGCGTTTTGCTGTGCCGCAGAGTCATCGATTTGTTTCTGCTGGAATTCGATATCCGAAACGTAATGCGTACCGGCCAGTTTTTTATAGCGTCCCATGACTGCGGTGGTCAGCTGGACCTGCCGTTCAGCCAGCATCAGACGTTGCTCAGCACTTTTCACCTGTGGCTGCAGGGAGACAATTCGCTGCCGCACAGCTTCCTGTTGTTGCTGGTTATCCCGCGACTCTAGAATCTGCTGAGAGGCCAGCATGGAATATTGTGTTTTCAGGGAAAGACTTTCATTCGCCAGGGTACCGGTTCCCAACCCGTTAAAATGCTCACCACTTATAATATAAAGGGATTCGCCTGCGTCAACATGGCGGCCTTCTGAAACCATTAGATGAGTTACATATCCGGCATACTGCGGTGTAATCTTTACCAGGCCGGATGAGGGCATAACGATCCCCACCAGATGTGCCTTACGGGTGTAGTGACCAAAATAAACAAATAACGATATGCTCAAGAGCATGAAGAGAGCTGCTACAGAAAATATTGTTAGCGAAAAGGATGCCGGCAATATAATGGTTCCATATTCTGACTCTTTTTGATAGTTAAGCGCTTCATCCCTGAATATTTTCATTGTTAATCTTTATATTTTTTAGTTCATTTTATAATCACACAATGCAGCACAATGTGATTCAGCAATAATAACCTCACGCGCTGCATCATAAAATATGGTAAAAAATCATTTGGTGGATAATGATTTAAATGAAAAGTATTTTTTACATCAGAAAATCACCACCGACACTCCCCTGACATACCACCAGGGTTGGTATCATGCCAGCCACCACCTCGCTCACTACCGCCAGGTTTCAGGCAGTTTTGCATATAAGACTTGATGCCATCGACAGCCGCGCCTCTTATTGCTCCACGTACAAAACCAGTTGTGCCCCCCCCTACAACGCCAGGAACTCCCCCAGGTATTCCTGATATACCTCCAGCTATCATTCCGGCGTAACCAGAAGCTATGGCACCATGCAATGCATCGTTCTTAACAGAGTTCCAGCAATGTTCATGGTCACCTGAGTTACCTCCACCACTCACCGCTGAAATGTCATCCACACTTAATTCTATGATATTATTCATTTTTTTCTTTCCTTTGAAATAAAATCGACAACGACTATAGATAACCCTACATACAATAAAATGATTTCTGTAGAGTACGCCTCCAGGCTATTAACTCTCTCTATGAGAAAAGCTAATGGGATACAAAGTAAAATTGCTATTACCTCAAGAATAATAAATAGTTTTATGTTTCTTTTGCGTTCTTTAGCGGGCATCAAGAATGACACTTTTTCACCTTTAACCTTCGTAAAAGATTATTAATTCAAACATCCCGCATTCTATTATAAGAATACGATTAATGGCTGAGTTAGGTTCTGATAATGGAATATTAGCGAGGAACTTAAAGCGTTATTTTTCATTCCCGCCTAATGCGAACATAGTTATACTAATAGCTCCGATGAATTCTATTAAATCCATTTTTTGCGTTATTTCCTCTACTCACTATTGCACGCACTAAAAGTGGATGAATAGTGAATATTTGTAAACTTTTGTAAGTTTAATACTTATTCACAACTTATAGTTTTAAAAGACACCACTGCTCAACTCCATCTATTTTACAACTACTTATATTTGTAGGCGGACTATTCAGAATACACCTGTAAAGATCGCAACCTAATCTGACGCTCCGTTCAGCATGAAATGTAAACCGAGCCAGTGGCGTCCTTTCAGGGCGAGCGTCACCGCTTCACGGCTCCGATGGTTTGCATGCCCTGAGCCCCGTTTTATACTCTTCTTCATGTATATTCCGCGCGCCGCAATTTACGATTTACTCTCTGGCCTGCTCTGACGTATGTATCATAGATACAGGAACTCACTGGCATGATCGGAGATTGCATATGCTGATATATAACGTTTTTGGACGGCATATTGGCGTTCAACGTAAGAATGATCGGTGGCTGGTATTTCGTGCTGACCTGACGGAGAGAAAGTTTTCTCGACTCTATGACATCGCTATTCCAGACGATATGGCTGAAGGCGAGATTGCCGGCTGGCTGAGTGACATTTTCCATGAAGCCGCAACCGATCGTCATCCAAATGTGGAACGCATCGAATAAGGATTTAATGGATAGCCTTACATTGTGCCCGCACCTGGCACTCACCTGACATGGTGTTGCCAGCCTTTGTCCAAAAAAAAGCCCGCAATCCGCGGGCTTAGAGATAATTTAGAACCTGTTAGTACCAGACGTTTCCGGTTGGGAAATCATTCCCACTCAATCGTAGCCGGTGGTTTACCGCTGATGTCATACACCACGCGGGAAATGCCGTTCACTTCGTTGATGATGCGGTTAGACACGCGGCCCAGGAAGTCATACGGCAGGTGCGCCCAGTGCGCGGTCATGAAGTCGATGGTTTCCACCGCACGCAGGGAAACAACCCAGTCGTACTTACGGCCATCGCCCATCACGCCGACGGAGCGAACCGGCAGGAACACGGTGAACGCCTGGCTTACCTTGTTGTACAGGTCAGCTTTGTGCAGCTCTTCAATGAAGATAGCGTCCGCGCGACGCAGCAGGTCGCAGTACTCTTTCTTCACTTCGCCCAGCACGCGCACGCCCAGACCCGGGCCCGGGAACGGGTGACGGTAGAGCATGTCGTACGGCAGACCCAGTTCCAGCCCGATCTTACGCACTTCATCTTTGAACAGCTCGCGCAGCGGTTCAACCAGGCCCATCTTCATCTCTTTCGGCAGGCCGCCCACGTTGTGGTGAGATTTGATGACGTGTGCTTTACCGGTCGCGGAGGCCGCAGACTCGATCACGTCAGGGTAGATGGTGCCCTGCGCCAGCCACTTCACGTCTTCCAGCTTGAGCGCTTCTTCGTCGAACACTTCCACGAACACGCGGCCGATGATCTTACGTTTCGCTTCCGGATCGTTCTCGCCTTTAAGCGCGTCCAGGAAGCGCTGCTCGCCTTCCACGTGAACGATGTTCAGGCCGAAGTGGTCGCCAAACATGTCCATCACCTGCTGGGCTTCATTCAGACGCAGCAGGCCGTTATCCACGAAGACGCAGGTCAGGTTTTTGCCGATGGCGCGGTGCAGCAGCATCGCAGTCACGGAGGAGTCCACGCCGCCGGAAAGGCCGAGAATGACCTTGTCATCGCCTACCTGCTGGCGGATACGCTCCACGGCGTCGTCGATGATTTTAGCCGGGGTCCACAGGGCTTCACACTGGCAGATGTCGCGAACGAAGCGCTCAAGCATGCGCATACCCTGACGGGTGTGGGTTACTTCCGGGTGGAACTGCACGCCGTAGAAGCGTTTTTCTTCGTTCGCCATGATGGCGAACGGGCAGCTCTCGGTGCTGGCAACGGTCACGAAGTCAGATGGGATGGCGGTAACTTTGTCGCCATGGCTCATCCACACGTCCAGCAGCGGTTTGCCGTCTGCGGTCAGGGAATCTTCGATACCGCGCACCAGCGCGCTGTCGTTTACCACTTCTACCTGCGCATAGCCAAACTCGCGCTCGTTAGAGCCTTCTACGTGGCCGCCCAGCTGCATTGCCATGGTCTGCATACCGTAGCAGACGCCGAATACCGGCACGCCCGCTTCGAACACGTACTGCGGCGCGCGCGGGCTGTTCTCTTCGGTGGTGCTTTCCGGGCCGCCGGACAGGATGATGCCGCTTGGATTGAATTCGCGAATCTGTGCTTCCGTGACATCCCACGCCCACAGCTCACAGTAAACGCCCAGTTCACGTACGCGACGCGCCACCAGCTGAGTGTACTGCGAACCGAAGTCCAGGATGAGAATGCGATGTTTATGAATGTTTTCCGTCATTGACGCTAATTCCGAGGCAAGTGAAACAGATTAAATAAATCGCCCGACACAAGGTCGGGCGAAGAAAATCAGGAGCCCAAACGATAGTTCGGAGACTCTTTGGTGATCGTCACGTCGTGAACGTGGCTCTCCTGGATACCCGCACCGCTGATGCGTACGAATTCCGCTTTGGTACGCAGCAGGTCAATGGTACCACAGCCGGTCAGACCCATACATGAGCGCAGGCCGCCCATCTGCTGGTGAATGATCTCTTTCAGGCGGCCTTTATAGGCAACGCGACCTTCGATACCTTCCGGCACCAGCTTGTCGGCGGCGTTATCGGTCTGGAAGTAACGGTCAGAGGAACCTTTGGACATCGCGCCCAGAGAGCCCATGCCGCGGTAAGATTTGTAAGAACGGCCCTGGTAGAGTTCGATCTCACCCGGGGATTCTTCGGTACCGGCCAGCATGGAGCCTACCATGACGGCAGCGGCGCCCGCGGCGATCGCTTTGGCGATGTCGCCAGAGAAGCGGATACCGCCGTCGGCGATAACCGGAATGCCGGTGCCTTCCAGCGCTTCAACCGCGTCAGACACGGCGGTGATCTGCGGAACGCCCACGCCGGTGACGATACGAGTAGTACAAATTGAGCCAGGACCGATACCCACTTTCACCGCGCTGCAGCCGGCGTCAGCCAGCGCACGAGCGCCTGCCCCAGTGGCCACGTTACCGCCGATGATCTGCAGGTCAGGGTATTTGGCACGGGTGTCACGAATACGCTGCAGAACGCCTTCGGAGTGGCCATGAGAGGAGTCAATCAGCAGGACGTCAACGCCCGCCGCAACCAGCGCGTCAACGCGCTCTTCGTTACCGGCACCTGCGCCAACCGCAGCGCCAACGCGCAGACGGCCATGCTCGTCTTTACAGGCGTTCGGTTTACGTTCTGCTTTCTGGAAATCTTTAACGGTGATCATGCCGCGCAGGTGGAAGTTGCTGTCAACAACCAGCGCTTTTTCAACGCGTTTTTCGTGCATTTTTGCCAGCACAACGTCGCGGGTTTCACCTTCGCGAACGGTAACCAGACGCTCTTTTGGCGTCATGTATACGCTGACGGGCTGGTTCAGGTCGGTCACGAAACGCACGTCACGGCCGGTAATAATGCCGACCAGCTCGTTCTCTTCGGTCACCACCGGGTAACCGGCGAAGCCGTTACGCTCGGTCAGAGCTTTCACTTCGTGCAGGGTGGTGGTTGGCAGAACGGTCTGCGGGTCAGACACAATGCCGGATTCATGTTTCTTCACGCGGCGAACTTCTTCCGCCTGACGCTCGATGGACATGTTTTTGTGGATAAAGCCAATGCCGCCTTCCTGTGCCAGGGCGATAGCCAGGCGCGCTTCAGTCACGGTGTCCATTGCCGCGGAGAGCATAGGAATGTTCAGGCGAATGGTTTTCGTCAACTGCGTGCTGAGGTCGGCAGTATTCGGCAGAACGGTGGAGTGAGCGGGAACGAGGAGGACGTCGTCAAACGTCAGTGCTTCTTTAGCGATACGTAGCATGGGCAATATCTCTGACCTGGGTGGTTAAATATTGCCGTGGCATTATACAGAGCGTAACCGATTGCATCCACACTTTTTTAAAAAAAATGCTTGCGCTCACCTCTCAGCAGGTTACTATCGACTGAATAACTTGCTGATTTAGAATTTGATCCCGCTCACATGTTATCCTCTCAATCCCCCTCAATTTATACCGTCAGCCGCCTGAATCAGACGGTGCGTTTGCTGCTTGAGCAGGAAATGGGGCAGGTCTGGATCAGCGGTGAGATCTCTAACTTCACGCAGCCCTCTTCCGGCCACTGGTACTTTACCCTAAAAGACGATACCGCCCAGGTGCGCTGCGCAATGTTCCGCAACAGCAACCGCCGCGTAACGTTCCGTCCGCAGCACGGCCAGCAGGTTCTGGTGCGCGCCAATATTACCCTGTACGAGCCGCGCGGTGATTATCAAATTATCGTCGAGAGCATGCAGCCAGCGGGCGAAGGCCTGCTGCAGCAGAAGTACGAGCAGTTAAAGGCGAAGCTCTCCGAAGAGGGACTTTTTGACCAGCAGTTCAAAAAGCCGCTGCCCTCGCCTGCCCACTGCGTGGGCGTCATCACCTCGAAAACCGGTGCTGCGCTGCACGATATTCTGCACGTGCTGAAGCGTCGCGACCCTTCCCTGCCCGTCATTATCTACCCGACCGCCGTTCAGGGCGACGATGCGCCGGGCCAGATTGTGCGAGCCATTGAGCTGGCGAACGCCCGTCAGGAGTGCGACGTCCTCATCGTCGGGCGCGGCGGCGGCTCGCTGGAAGATCTCTGGAGCTTTAACGACGAGCGCGTGGCGCGGGCAATCTTTGCCAGCCTAATCCCCGTGGTGAGCGCCGTCGGGCACGAAACGGACGTGACGATAGCCGATTTTGTCGCGGATCTGCGTGCCCCTACGCCGTCCGCTGCGGCGGAAGTGGTCAGCCGCAACCAGCTGGAGCTGCTGCGTCAAATCCAGAGCGGCCAGCAGCGTCTTGAGATGGCGATGGACTACTACCTCGCCAACCGGACCCGGCGCTTTACCCAGCTGCATCATCGTCTGCAGCAGCAGCACCCGCAGCTGCGCCTGGCGCGTCAGCAGACGGTGCTGGAGCGTCTGCGCCAGCGCATGAATTTTGCGATGGACGCGCAGCTCAAGCGCGCGGTATCGCGCCAGCAGCGCGTAAATCAGCGCCTGAACCAGCAGAACCCGCAGCCGAAAATTTATCGCGCGCAAACGCGGCTCCAGCAGCTGGAGTACCGTCTGGCGGAAAACCTGCGTGCCCGTCTCAGCGCCACCCGCGAACGCTTTGGCAATGCGGTGACCCATCTTGAAGCGGTCAGCCCTCTTTCCACGCTGGCGCGCGGCTATAGCGTGACGACGGCAACGGACGGCAAGGTGCTCAAGCAAACCAAACAGGTCAATACCGGCGATGTGCTGACGACGCGTCTTTCAGACGGCTGGGTCGAAAGCGAAGTGAAATCAATAAAACCGGTGAAAAAGACGCGCCAGCGTAAAACCGGATAATTCTTCGCCGGTTACTTACTATACTGCTGCTATTCCTTTTTTAATAAGGAGAGCAGCATGACCCATCTTTATAGCGTTATTCCCCCGTATATTCTGCGTCGTATTATCGAAAGCGGTTCCGAGCCGCAGCAGCGCTGTGCCCGCCAGACCTTAACCCATGTCCAGACGCTGATGGCCCATATGCCGGGCAAACCCGCCGCGCCGCACGTGAATAAAGCCGGACAGCTGGAGCGTGATATCTACGATGCGAAGCAAACCCAGGAGCTGCCGGGTACGCAGGTGCGTTATGAAGGCCAGCCGTCGAATGGCGATGTGGCGGTCGATGAAGCCTACGATTATTTAGGGGTTACCCACGATTTCTTCTGGAAAGAATATCAGCGCGATTCGCTCGATAATAAAGGGCTTATTTTAACCGGCACCGTGCACTACGGCAGGGAATATCAGAACGCCTTCTGGAACGGTCAGCAGATGGTGTTCGGCGACGGCGACGGGGAAATATTTAACCGCTTTACCATCGCCATCGACGTGGTAGCGCACGAGCTGAGCCATGGCGTGACCGAGACCGAAGCCGGGCTCATCTACTTTGAGCAGTCCGGCGCGCTGAACGAGTCTCTCTCTGACGTGTTTGGCTCGCTGGTGAAACAGTACCATCTCAAGCAAACCGCCGATAAGGCGGACTGGCTGATTGGTGAAGGGCTGCTGGCGAAAGGGATCAACGGCAAAGGGCTGCGCTCCATGTCTGAACCGGGTACCGCCTACAATGATCCGCTGCTCGGCAAAGACCCACAGCCTGCGCACATGAAGGATTTCATTAAAACGCGCGAGGATAACGGCGGCGTGCATCTGAACTCCGGCATCCCTAACCGGGCATTCTACCTGGCCGCGACGGCGATTGGCGGCTACGCGTGGGAAAAAGCGGGTTATGCCTGGTACGACACGGTTTGCGATCGCAATCTGGCGCAGGATGCGGATTTTGAGGCCTTCGCAAAACTGACGATCGCGCACGGAGAGAAGCGCTCCGGCGGCGACGTTGGGGCGGCCATTAAACAAGCCTGGGAACAGGTGGGAGTGTTGTAAATGCAGGTTCCGGAACTGACGGATGACGCCGTGGTTGAACTGGCCCGGGAAGGCGGCGTCGCTTTTATTCCCAAGCTGAGCGGGCAGCGCACCATCGCGCTCGCCTCGCTCAATGAGGCCCAGCGCCAGCGCCTGGTGAGCATCCTGGAGCAGGCGTTTCCACGCGGCCAGCCGCCCGGGCAAGCCGCGTCACCCGGCAGCGGCGACCAGCGCTATTTCCGCATCCAGATTATCTGGACCGGACAAAATCAGGCGCACTACGCCGATATCATCGTGCTGGTGCCGGAGCAGGAAGCCCCCGAGTCGCTGGTCGAGCTGTGGAAGAAAGGCGAAGGCTGCGTGTGCGATTAACCTTCGACCGGAACAAACTCCACGCGTTTTTTAGAGATCAAGCCGTGGCCGTTTTGGCAGAAATAGTCCACCGCCCCGCAGGCTTTTAAAACCTGGAGCGGCTGATGGCACTCCGGGCAACGGGCTTCAAGCGCAATATCTTTATTGCAGCGCTCGCAGTGTGCTACCCCGTTCAGGGGCTCAAGCGTAGCCTGGCAATCCGGGCAGGTTATCGACATACACTCTCCTGTTGAATTTTACCGGGGCAGGAAAAGCGCCCCGGTAGGCTGAATACGATCAGGCTTCAGCTGCCGGTTTAGTCTGCGCATTTTCCAGCATGCGGCGCACCGGAACAATGAGGACGATCAGCACCGCGGCACAAATCAGCAGCGCGATGGAGCAGCGCGCAAAGAGATCCGGCAGCATATCCAGCTGGTCGGCCTTCACGTGGCCGCCAATCAGCCCTGCCGCCAGGTTACCCAGCGCGCTCGCGCAGAACCACAGACCCATCATCTGGCCGCGCATTCTCTCCGGCGCCAGCAGCGTCATGGTCGCCAGGCCAATCGGGCTGAGACACAGTTCGCCGAGCGTTAGCATCAGGATACTGCCTACCAGCCAGAACGGCGACACGCCCGCCCCACCGCTGCTCAGCACGTTCTGCGCCGCCAGCATCATCAGGCCAAAGCCCGCCGCCGCACACAGAATACCGATAACAAACTTGGTGATGCTGCTCGGGCGAATGTTCATGCTCGCCAGCTTCGGCCACGCCCAGCTGAACACCGGTGCCAGAAGGATGATGAACAGGGCGTTGATGGACTGGAACCACACCGCCGGGATTTCGAAATCGCCGATCGTGCGGTTAGTGTAGTCGTTGGCAAACAGGTTGAACGAGGTTGGCTTCTGTTCGAACGCGGACCAGAAGAACGCCGCGGAGATCAGCAGAATAAAGCAGACCAGCAGCCTGGCGCGCTCTTTACGATTCAGGCCCGCAAAAACAAACAGATAAATAAAGTAGAGGGCAACGGACGCCGCAATGACGTAGACCAGCACGCTGGCTACCGCGACCGGGTTAATCACAATCACGCCCTGCGCAATCAGCGTCACGATCGTTGCCACGCCTGCCGCCAGCGCCAGCAGCCACACGCCCACGCCGTTACGCTTCACCACCGGGCTGTTCCAGGTGGAGTCGAGGCCGACTTCGCCGTCATAGCGCTTCATTGCCGGAACGGCAAACACGCGGAAGATGATCAGCGCCACCAGCATCCCGATGCCGCCAATGCCAAAGCCCCAGTGCCAGCCGTGAGTTTTAATCAGCCAGCCGGAAATCAGCGGCGCGATGAACGAGCCCATGTTGATGCCCATATAGAACAGCGAGAAACCGCCGTCACGACGCGCGTCGCCTTTTTTATACAGGGTACCTACCATGACCGAGATACAGGTCTTGAACAGCCCGGAGCCGAGCACGATAAACATCAGGCCGATAAAGAACAGGTCGTCGCCCATGATAGCCGAGAGCGCAATCGACAGGTGACCGAGCGCAATCAGGATCGAACCGTACCAGACGGCTCTCTGCTGGCCGAGCCAGTTATCCGCCAGCCAGCCGCCCGGCAGCGCGGCCAGGTACATGGTACCGGCAAAGATACCGACAATCGCGGAGGCGTTTTCACGCGCCAGGCCCATCCCGCCGTCATAGACGGTGGCGGCCATAAACAGGATCAGTAACGGGCGAATGCCGTAAAACGAGAAACGCTCCCACATCTCGGTGAAGAACAGCGAACCGAGCGGATACGGATGGCCGAAGAACGTCCGGCTCTCTTTTTGATTAACAGAGGATTGCATAATTCTCCCGAAAGGTATGTGTCGTGCTTGTAAACACCAGCAGGTACGCCGGCCAGTTACGTATCTGGCCGATTTTTTACATGCGGCGAAAAGTGAGTTAACCATTTGATAACCCGGCGCCAGGTTTGTCTAGTACCGGACCCTGGACTTTAAGATGAAAATTCGACGATTGTCTACTTTCTTAGATTTAAACTTGGTTAAAAGTGAATAGTGATTGACATCACACCGGGAAAACCGGCGGTATGATTGGGCAAAAAAAAGCCCGCGATAATCGCGGGCTTTCGTGAGACTGGAAAAGCTTATTTGCTTTTCTTAATGTGCTTAATCAGGCGCTTACGCTTACGCATCTGGTTCGGCGTCAGGGTGTTGCGCTTGTTAGCGAACGGGTTTTCCCCTTCCTTAAACTGGATACGGATAGGCGTGCCCATCACGTCCAGCGACTTGCGGAAGTAGTTCATCAGGTAGCGCTTGTAGGAATCCGGCAGATCTTTCACCTGGTTGCCGTGGATCACCACGATTGGCGGGTTATAGCCACCGGCATGGGCATATTTCAGCTTCACGCGACGACCGCGCACCAGCGGCGGCTGATGGTCTTCCGCTGCCATATTCATGATGCGGGTCAGCATGGCGGTGCTCTGACGACGGGTGGAGCTGTCGTAAGCTTCACGCACGGATTCGAACAGGTTACCCACGCCGCTGCCGTGCAGCGCAGAGATAAAGTGCACGCGGGCAAAATCGATAAAGCCCAGACGGAAGTCGAGGGTCTCTTTCACCTGCTCACGCACTTCGTTGCTCAGGCCATCCCATTTGTTGACCACGATAACCAGCGAGCGCCCACTATTGAGGATAAAGCCGAGCAGAGAGAGGTCCTGATCGGAGATCCCTTCGCGTGCGTCGATAACCAGCAGCACGACGTTGGCATCTTCGATCGCCTGCAGGGTTTTGATAACGGAGAATTTTTCCACCACATCGGTGATTTTTCCGCGCTTACGCACCCCGGCGGTGTCGATAAGGACATACTCACGCTCATCGCGCTGCATCGGGATGTAGATGCTGTCGCGGGTGGTGCCCGGCATGTCGTAAACGACCACGCGCTCTTCACCCAGAATACGGTTAGTAAGCGTAGACTTACCTACGTTTGGACGACCCACGATAGCCAGCTTGATCGGCAGATCCTGCGGGTTGAAGTCGTCTTCAGGCTCTTCTTCGCCCTCTTCTCCGTCTTCGAACTGCGCCCAGTATTCAGCGTCTTCGTCCACCTCTTCCGGCGGGTTCACTTCGTCAACCCACGGCAGCAGAACGGTTTCCAGCAGGCTGGTCACTCCGCGGCCGTGCGATGCCGCAATCGGGTAGATTTCACCCAGGCCCAGGGACCAGAAGTCCGCGACGGCCTGATCGGCATCAATGCCGTCGGTTTTGTTCGCCACCAGGAAGGTCGGCTTTTCGCGTGAACGCAGGTGTTTTGCGATAGCGGAGTCCGCCGGCATCAGGCCAGCGCGCGCATCCACCATAAACAGCACCACATCTGCTTCTTCAATCGCCAGCAGCGACTGTTCCGCCATGCGGGTTTCCACGCCGTCTTCTGTGCCGTCAATACCACCGGTATCAATACAGATGAACTCGCGTCCTTCCACCTCTGCACGACCGTACTTACGGTCACGCGTCAGCCCCGGGAAATCCGCAACCAGCGCATCACGGGTGCGTGTTAAACGGTTAAAAAGAGTGGATTTTCCAACGTTAGGGCGCCCGACAAGCGCGACCACAGGTACCATGTTTGAAGCCTCATAAAATTCAAAATAACGTCGCTTTCGCGGCGTTTTTAAAAATGTCAAAACGGCTCCTGAGTGAACAGGAGCCGTTTAGTATACTACAACCGCCGGGTAATTAACGCGTGATCGCGTACAGCGTGCCGTCTTTTGCCTGAATCAGCAGTTTGCCGTCGGCCACAACCGGATCGGTCAGGAAACCAGAGCTGTCGACTTTTTGCTGTGCAACAAAGCGGCCATTCTCCGGATCGATCCAGTGCATATACCCTTCGCTGTCACCGACCACCAGGCTACCGTTGTACAGCGCCGGTGCGGTCAGCAGGCGGTGCAGCAGATCGCTTTGCGTCCACAGCGTCACGCCACCTTCGGTGCTCAGCGCCAGCAGACGGTCGTTCTGGTCAACCATATAGATACGGTTACCTTCCACGACGAAATCATTCACCGAGCCCAGCTCACGTTTCCACATGATCTGGCCGCTGCGCAGATCCAGCGCGGTCAGGTTGCCGTTATAGGCCAGCGCGTAAACCACACCGTTAACGATGACCGGCGTTGTGTCCACGTCGCTCAGACGGTCAATTTCCGTTGAGCCTGTGGCCTGAGAGATACGCTGCTGCCAGATCATCTGGCCCTGCTGCATCAGCACGGCGCTTACGCGACCGTTGTCACCGCCCACAATGGCAGCACCAAACGCGGTAGCCGGTGCGGATTCGCCGCGCAGAGAGAGCGCAGGCATGTCCAGGTTAACGGTCCATTTCACCAGGCCGTCCGCTTCGTTCAGCGCCTGCAGCTGGCCGTTGCTGGTATGAATCAGCACCAGGCCGTCGCTTACTACCGGACGCGACAGAGATTCACCCGCCACGGTTGTTTGCCAGGCAATGGAGCCGTCGCTGCTGTTAAGCGCATATACCTGCGCTTTTTCGCTGCCTACGTAGACATGACCACCGGCAACGGTCAGACCGCCCGACAGCAGTGCAGATTTACGCGAGAACCAGCCGTCTTTTTCCGCCAGGTTAACGGACCATACTTCTTTTCCGTCATCCGCGTTCACCGCTTTTACGGTACCTTTGCGGTCAGCGGCATACACAACGCTGTCTGCATAGGCCGGATGAAGGTTGGAATAGAAATCACCAATCCCATTGCCCACGGAGACATCCCACGCGGTGGAGGGGGTAAACTGGTTTTCAACCGTTGGCAGCGGGGACATTTTCACAACGTCTTCTTCGCCACTGAACAGTGAACAACCACTCAATAACGTAACAGAAAGCAGTCCTGGCAGAAGTAATTTACGCAATTGCATCGGGTCCCTCTCAGACGGACAAATTATTTATTTTCATCTGCATCATTTCGCTCAGCGCAGGTGAAGCATTGCTCTCTACGCCGGCTTGCCACGCTTTACGCGCGCCCGCTTTGTCACCTTTGCTCAGCAGTGCTTCACCGCGCAGATCGGCAACGATGGCAGCAAAACCTTCGCCTTTGATGGTATCGAGCGTTTTCAGCGCATCGTCAGCTTTTTTCTGCTGAACCTGAATACGTGCCAGGCGCAGATTGATTACCGCTTTCAGGTTTTCATCGCTGGCCGCAGCAAGGCTCTGAGAGAGCTGAGCAGCGGCTTTATCCAGTTCGTTCTTATCAACGTACTGCTGAGCCACTTCCAGCGCCGCCAGTGCACCGTAGGTATTTTTGTTGTCAGCCGCAAATTTCTCTGCCGCCGTCAGCGTTTGCGGCTGATCGGCACGAATTGCGCTCACGGTATTTTCATAGGAGAGAGACGCGCCGCGCGCGGAATCCGCCTGATGATTGTTCCAGTAACGCCAGCCCACCAGCGCACCGACACCTAAAATAACCCCAACAACCAGCGCTTTGCCGTTTTCAGCAAAGAAGCGTTTAATCGCGTCGACCTGATCGTGTTCGTTCTCGTAAATTTCCACGCAGTCCTTCTCCTTAGCCCAATAGAGTGCGCAAGTGCGCCGCAACGCCGTCCTGCGTTACCGTTGTCTGCTCACCAGAGCGCAGGTCCTTCACCACCACTTCGCCGTTGGCCACTTCGGACTCACCCAGCACCAGTGCGATACTTGCGCCCCACTTATCGGCACGAGCAAACTGTTTTTTGAAGTTGCCGCCGCCATGGTTGGTCATCAGCTTAACGCCCGGCAGCGCATCGCGCACGCGTTCGGCAAGCTGCATTGCCGCAGACTGCGTTTCCGCGCCTGAGGCCACCAGGTATATATCGACAACGGAATCTGCTTTAAATTCCGGATTGACTGCCTGAACCAGCAAAACAAGTCGCTCAAGGCCCATCGCGAAGCCAACCGCAGGCGCTGCGCGACCGCCAAGTTGCTCTACCAGACCATCGTAACGGCCGCCCGCGCACACGGTGCCCTGAGAGCCGAGGCTGCTCGTCACCCACTCAAACACGGTACGGTTGTAGTAGTCCAGACCGCGCACCAGGCGCTGGTTAACGGTATAGGCGATGCCCGCCGCTTCAAGCAGCTTGCACAGACCCGCGAAGTGTTCGCGAGACTCATCGTCCAGATAGTCGCCCAGCGCAGGCGCATCGTTTAGCAGTGCCTGAACGTCGGCGTTTTTGGAATCCAGAACGCGCAGCGGGTTGCTGTACATGCGACGTTTGCAGTCTTCGTCCAGCTTCTCTTTATGCTGTTCTAGGAACGCCACCAGAGCATCGCGATAGTTAGCACGCGCTTCCAGAGAGCCGATAGAGTTCAGTTCCAGGGAAACGTGATCAGCGATACCGAGCGCGCGCCACCAGCGGGCGGTCAGCATAATCAGCTCGGCGTCGATGTCCGGGCCCTGCAGACCAAAGACTTCCACACCCAGCTGGTTGAACTGGCGATAACGCCCTTTCTGAGGACGTTCGTGGCGGAACATCGGGCCGATATACCACAGGCGCTGCTCCTGATTGTACAGAAGACCATGTTCGATGCCGGCGCGTACGCAGCCCGCCGTACCTTCCGGGCGCAGGGTCAGGCTGTCGCCGTTGCGGTCCTCGAAGGTGTACATCTCTTTTTCAACCACGTCGGTAACTTCACCAATCGCGCGTTTGAATAACGGGGTCTGCTCTACAATCGGCAAACGGATTTCGCTGTAACCGTAGCTGCCGAGCACCTGCTTGAGCGTGCCTTCAATGCGCTGCCAGATGGCGGTTTCGCCAGGCAGATAATCGTTCATGCCGCGGATGGCTTGAATGTTTTTTGCCACGTTTATTCTCTTTCTATATACAAAAAAAACCCAAAGAATGGGTTCAATCATACATGGGAAGCTCACGGCTTCCCATCACGTTATTTTTCAACCTGCTGAACGCTGATACGCTGTGTCTCGTCCATCATCGCGGCCTTGGCGCGGATGCGGGCTTCAAGCTGGTCGATCATGTCGCTATTATCCAGACGATCTTTACGAACGCCATCTTCATAGAGACCACTTTTCTTGTTACCGCCGGTGACGCCCAGCGTTGAGACCAGAGCTTCACCCGGACCGTTTACCACGCAGCCGATGATGGAGACGTCCATCGGGGTAATAATGTCTTCCAGACGCTGCTCCAGGGCATTCACCGTACCGATCACGTCAAACTCCTGACGCGAGCAGGTTGGGCAGGCAATAAAGTTGATCCCGCGCGCGCGAATACGCAGTGACTTCAGAATATCGAAACCGACCTTGATCTCTTCGACCGGATCGGCCGCCAGCGAAACGCGCAGGGTGTCGCCGATCCCTTCAGAGAGCAGCAGCCCCAGACCGATCGCGGATTTTACAGAGCCGCTGCGCAGGCCGCCCGCTTCGGTGATCCCGAGGTGCAGCGGCTGGTCGATCTGTTTTGCCAGCAGGCGATAAGATTCAACCGCGAGAAATACGTCTGACGCTTTTACGCTGACCTTAAACTGATCAAAGTTAAGACGATCCAGATGATCGACATGGCGCATAGCAGATTCAAGCAGCGCCTGGGGCGTTGGCTCGCCGTACTTTTCCTGCAGATCTTTTTCCAGGGAACCGGCGTTAACGCCGATACGGATTGGAATATTCTTGTCGCGGGCGCAGTCCACCACCATGCGGATACGCTCTTCGTTACCGATGTTGCCCGGGTTAATGCGCAGGCAATCGACGCCGTATTCGGCCACTTTCAGTGCGATGCGGTAGTCGAAGTGGATATCAGCCACCAGCGGAACGCTGACCTGCTGTTTAATCAGTTTGAACGCCTCAGCGGCATCCATGGTCGGGACGGAAACGCGAACAATGTCCGCGCCTACACGTTCTAATGCTTTGATTTGATTAACCGTCGCTTCCACATCCGTGGTGCGCGTGTTGGTCATCGACTGAACGGCGATAGGTGCCCCATCGCCGATTGGCACATTCCCAACGTAAATCCGTTTCGATTTTCTACGTTGAATCGGAGCCTGGTTATGCATGAAAAATCTCCCGCTTTGCCCGTCTGTTACTGTGCTGCTGATTGTTCGGCATTAACGGTAAGACGCGCAACCTGGTTAGTTCTGATAAAGCGGCTCAGGTCGACAGGTTTTCCTTGATACTGGATCTGTACCGCTGCCGGAGCGCCGATTTTAAGTTTATAAGGAGCCTGGCCGGTTAGGTTTAACGTGCCATCTTTACGCTGCAGGCCGCTGAACAGTTTTTTACCTGTTGCGTCAGTCACTTCCAGCCAGCAGTCGGCGCTGAAGTTCATCACCAGCGCGTTAGGATCGGCGGCTGTTGTCGCCGTTCCTGCCGGACTGGTTGGCAGAGTCGCAGCGCTATTATCTGCAGGCTGGGTGGTAGCAGGCGCGTTCGCCGCAGTATCCACATTCGCCTGAGAAGGAGAAACCACCGCGTTTTGATCCTGAGACTGAGGTGCAGCGGTGTTAGCCGTTGCTGCCGGAGCCTGCGCTGCACCGTTCGCCGACGCGTCTGGCGCGGCGGTCTGTGGCTCGCTGGAGGACGCCGCACCGTCGGTATTCAGCGGCACGCTCTGGGCGTTGTCATTACCGGCCTGGTTGAGCTCGGCGGAGGATTGATCGGCCATGGTGGTGATCTCTTCCTGCTGCGCCTTGTGGTTTTGCCACCACCATGCGCCGGTCAGACCGACCACGACAAACAGCACCAGCCAGGTAAAGCTCATCAGCCAGCCATCACGTTTTTTACGACGTTTCCCCAGGGAGAAGGTCTGCATCGGCGCAACTTTTGCTGCACGGACCGGGGCCTGCTTCTCCATCATTGGCAGTAATTCGTTTTCGGGGATGTGAACCAGTTTTGCGTAAGAGCGGATATAACCGCGCAGAAATGTTGAAGCCAGATCGGCAGGCGCCTTATCTTCTTCAATATCGCGAACCGTGGAAACCTTCAGGCACAAGCGTTCCGCAACGGCTTGCTGGCTGAGTCCGAGTTGTTCACGGGCGTTGCGAAGACGAACGCCAGTGGAGAGTGCTTCATGTTGGTCGTGAGTGGCTTCAGTATTCATTCGCTACAACTACTGGTACGTGAAAAAAAGGGTTCAGGCGCCGGTGAGTCACAATGCCACCCGCACCGCGAAACTTCTGGTCAGTTAGCCTCGAACAGAGAGTATAAGACTGTCAGCCCGGAGATGACAGTACAGCCCTGCCCGTACGGCTAAACTGTTGTTACGTCGTTACATACTGCCCGAAAGTCGGATGAAACGCACCGTAATTATTGATCAGTCATCACGATTCTGACTGATTATTCAGTAAGGTTATGCACTCACGGCGCAGATAATGCGCCGTGAGTGCATAAGAATCAAACAGCTTTAACCGCGATCGTCTCGCCCTGCATGCGCTTACGCAGGGTGCGCTTGGTACGGTCAATGACATCACCTGCCAGCTGACCGCATGCGGCATCAATATCATCACCGCGGGTTTTACGCACGATGGTGGTGAAACCATACTCCATCAGCACCTTCGAGAAGCGGTCGATACGGCTGTTTGAGCTACGGCCATACGGCGCGCCCGGGAACGGGTTCCACGGGATCAGGTTGATTTTGCACGGCGTATCTTTCAGCAGTTCAGCCAGCTGGTGCGCATGCTCGGTGCCGTCGTTGACGTGGTCAAGCATCACGTACTCGATGGTGACGCGGCCCTGGTTGGCGTTGGATTTCTCCAGATAGCGGCGCACGGCAGCGAGGAAGGTTTCGATATTGTACTTTTTGTTGATCGGCACAATTTCGTCACGAATTTCGTCGTTTGGCGCGTGCAGGGAGATCGCCAGCGCGACGTCAATCATGTCGCCAAGCTTGTCCAGCGCAGGCACAACGCCCGACGTCGACAGCGTGACGCGACGCTTGGACAGACCAAAGCCAAAGTCATCCAGCATGATTTCCATCGCCGGAACGACGTTGGTCAGGTTCAGCAGCGGTTCACCCATTCCCATCATCACCACGTTGGTGATAGGACGCGTGCCGGTCACTTTTGCCGCACCCACGATTTTCGCGGCGCGCCAGACCTGGCCGATAATTTCGGATACGCGCAGGTTACGGTTAAAGCCCTGCTGCGCGGTAGAGCAGAATTTGCACTCCAGCGCACAGCCAACCTGAGAGGAGACGCACAGCGTGGCGCGGTCTTCTTCCGGGATGTAGACGGTTTCAACGCGCTGATCGCCTACGGCAATCGCCCATTTGATGGTGCCATCTGCCGAGCGCTGCTCTTCCACCACTTCCGGCGCGCGGATTTCAGCCACTTCTTTAAGCTTGTTGCGCAGGACCTTGTTGATGTCAGTCATGTCATCAAAATTGTCGCTGCAGTAATGGTACATCCACTTCATGACCTGATCGGCACGAAACGGCTTTTCGCCCATCTCTTTAAAGAACTCGCGCATCTGCTGACGGTTCAGATCCAGCAGGTTGATTTTTCCATTTTTATTGGGAACCGCAGGAATGGCGACTTCGGAGGTATTCACTAATTCAGACATAATATTTACCGGCCTCGTTGTTACACGTTATGGCCCATGGAGGGTTGAATAGAAACGCCCCGGAAAGCGGTCTGCTCGTCCGGGGCGTTGCATTGTACAAAGTCTGACGCAGGGATGCCACGTCTGGACGCGGCATTTACGAAAATAATGTGTAAACGAAACCGTTAAATTAACGGGTACGTGGACACACTTCGCCTTCTGCGAAGAAGAAAGCGATTTCGCGTGCAGCAGATTCAACGGAGTCAGAACCGTGGGTGCCGTTCTCGGTGAAGCTGTCCGCGTAGTCAGCGCGCAGGGTACCGGCCAGCGCGTTGTCCGGGTTGGTTGCACCCAGCAGGTCGCGGTGACGCTGTACTGCGTTTTCGCCTTCCAGCACGGAGACCACGATAGGACCGGAGGTCATGAACTCCACCAGGCCGTCAAAGAATGGACGACCTTCGTGCTCAGCGTAGAAGCCGCGAGCCTGCTCAACGGTCAGGTGCAGCATTTTGGTGCCAACAATTTTGAACCCTGCTGATTCAAAGCGCGAGAAGATGCTGCCAATAACGTTTTTTGCCACCGCGTTTGGCTTGATGATGGAAAAAGTACGTTCAATAGCCATGATAACCTCTGTCAATGTTCTGTTGTTTTGCATACCTGAGTATGGTGTGGCGCGGATTATAATGAGCAATAGCGCCATTGCCTATGGTTCTGCATAACATTTTTTTAAAATGAGACGAAGATTAGCAACAGTCCGGGTTTCGCATGCCGTGCAAGTGACGCACACACAGCGCGCACTGCTTTTCTTCACGTTGAAATGACCAGAATGGACGATGGCATGCGCTGCAGGTTGCCGCATGCGCCCGGTGAACGATGACGCTGGCCGGAGCTTCTTTTTTCATCACCTTCAGCGCGCGGTGCTGACATACCGCCTCGCATCCGCCGCATCCGGTACAGCGTGCAGCCTCAATAACCAGCGCGTCCTGCTCAAAGCGAATGGCATTTTCCGGACAGCTTCGCCAGCAGGCACCGCACAGAACGCATCTTTCGCCGTCGAGCGCGATGTCCGCTTCACTGACGCTCGCGAACGCTTTGCGCAGCATCCGCACGCCCGGCTGCACCGAACAGGCCGTCACATCCTCTTGCGGAATATGAATCAGCGCGCGCCGCGCGGAATCGATCTCTTTTTTAACCCAGGGCCGGAAATTCCAGGCCGCTTCACCGCGTCGACGGAGGACAAGGTTAAGCCCGGCGAGCTCCGCCATCCAGGCGGACGACTGCTCTGCTTCAAGACTGATAGCGCGAATGCCCTGCACCGTGTGCCAGAGGAGAAGTTCGTTAAGCGCGGGCGCGCGCCGGGTAAATGGCCCCACGAGGGTATCTCCCTGACGACAGCGTTTTTGCGGCGCGATGCCGACTATCGCCTCTGCAGGGCAGACAAACAGGCAGTCACCGCATTCAATACAGCGGCTTTCATCAACCCGCACGCCGGCATCCGTAAACGAGAACACCTGCATGGGGCACGCATCCGCACAGGCACGACAGGAGACGTGTCGAAAGCGGCGACGGACGCATGCATGCGTCACGTCCATCGCCGGAAGAGAGGCTTGATTCACCATCAGCCGATACTGAAGAAGACGAAACGCAGCATGACTTCGCCGACAATCAGCAGCGCGCTTCCCGCCAGCATCGTCCCCCGCGTTGACCTCAGCCCACCCGCGGCAAAGCAGAGCATTCCCAGGACTGAGACGCAGTCGCCGATAAGGTGCACCGTGCGCAGCTGTTCAAGCATCTGCAGCGGAGCGTGAGGGAAGGTCACAGCGCCGGTATCAGCCGCATGGATGTCGGCCAGCCAGAGGGGCTGCATCAGCAGGCGCGCCAGCACCAGCAGAGCGACAATCACCACCGCGCTGCGGTTTTGGCCCCTCACCGCCATCAAAGCCGATCCGATAATGCCCACCGAGCCGAGAAACAACACCAGCGTATTGATATGCTGCCACGTCACGACGGAGGCATGCATGTAGATTTGCGCCATGCAGAACACATCCACCAGCCCGACCAGGCCGGCGACCGCCAGGAGCGGCTTCCAGCCGGGCTTCTTCGCGAGCAGCAGCAGGATCGCAAGGCCGACGGCCGCCAGGAAGAGGCTGGCAAAGACGATTTCACGGCTGAGCCAGGAGCTGGACACATGACGCAGCGCGTTCAGAGCATTAAGCGGGTAGCCCATATGCATCGCCGAGGAAAGCAGCCCGACGCTGGCCAGGACAAACGCCCCCACGGCGGCAGCCAACACGCTGCGCTGTGGAGCACCCGCTGCGCCAACTGCCAGCCAGAGCGTCACGCCGACCGATCCCTGCAGGAACAGCGTAAAAATCAGCAGCGGTAACTCATGCATGATGCTTCCCCTCTTTCTCTGCACCCTGATGCGGCGTAATCACCAGATTCGGTTTAGTGATGGAGGAATCAGGCAATCCTTTCACATCACAAACCGCACCGTATTTCGCCCGCAGTTCATCAACGGGACCAAACTTGATCGCCTCCAGCGGACAGGTTGCCACGCAGACCGGCTGTTCCCCCTTCGCCTGCAGATCCACGCAGAAATCACATTTTGACATCTGCCCGGTCTGTTCGTTGAGCTGTGGCGCGCCGTACGGACACGACCAGGCGCAGTAGCCACAGCCGACGCATTTGTCCGTATCAACACGCACGATGCCGTCTCCCGGCCGCTTGTGCATGGCGGTCGTCGGGCAGTTTTTCGTGCAGATCGGATCGGCGCAGTGGTTACAGGAGATGGAGAGGGTGTAGGCAAAAACGTTGTTGCTCACGCCGCCCTGCCCGGTCGAAATGAAGCTGCCGCCGTGAACTTCATACACGCGGCGAAAACGACGTCCTGGCTCCAGATTATTTTTGTCTTTACACGCTACCTGACAGGCTTTACACCCTGAGCAGCGTGACGAGTCGATATAAAAGCCCAGCTGCTTGTCGCTCACTGGCGCGTAGTGTTTAAACTGACTCATGCTTTTGCTACCTCCACCAGCATGGTTTGATGTGAATTCCCTTTCGCCAGGGCTGTGATCCGGGCCGAGCTGAGCACGTTCGCGCAGCCGCCTTTATCAATCCCCCTCTCGTCCGGCTGCCACCAGGCGCCTGCCTGCATGGCGACCACCCCAGGAATGATGCGCGGCGTAACCTCCGCCGGAATTTCACAAATGCCGCGTGCGTTATGGATACGGACGATATCTCCCTGCGCAATGCCGCGCTTTTGCGCGTCCCGAGGGTTAATCCACAGCTTTTGCTGCTGTGCTTCAATTAACCACGGGTTGGCGTACTGGGTTGAGTTGGCGCGGTTTTTCCCTTTCCAGGTGATCAGCTGTAGCGGGAAGGTTTTAGCCAGATCGTCTTCCGGCCCTTCGTGGGCTGGCACGTAGTGCGACAGTGCCGGGATCTCCGGATGCTGCATGTCGTACAGACGCTTTGAGAAGATCTCAATTTTTCCGGACGGCGTCGGGAACGGATGATTTTGCGGATCGCGAATGTTGTCTTCAAAGGCGACAAACGGCGCACTTTTGAAGAGATGCTGACGCGTCTTTTGCAGCGTCGCAAAGTCAGGCAGGTTTTCGTCCGGCATCGCCAGACGCGTCTGTTCCCAGATGTGCTCTATCCACGTTTTTTCGTCCCGGCCTTCACTGAATGCAGGCTCAATGCCGAGCTTCGCGGCCACCTCTCGCAGCCAGTCGTAGTCTGAACGACGCTCAAATTCGGGTTCAATCAGCTTCTCGGACAGGATCAGGTAGCTGGCCGTTCCCCACGTCTCGCCAATATTCCAGCGCTCCATAAAGCTGGTTTCCGGCAGCAGGAGATCGGCATATTTCGCGCTCGGCGTCATGAACAGATCGCTCGCGACGATAAACTGGATCTTCGACTCGTCTTCCAGCACGCGCGTCGCCTGGTGAAGATCGGGGTTCTGGTTTGCCAGATAGTTACCTGCCAGCGAGAACAGGATACGAATATTGCTGTCGAGCTTATCCGCCTCTTTCAGGCCAACGTCCGGCGTCACCATTGATGCGTCATCGGCTGCCTGCACCCAGTTCATGACCGATATTTTGGCTTTTACCGGGTTATCCGGCATGTCGGGGCCAGCGGCGAATTTTCGGTTAGCGCAGCCGCCATAGCCTGCCGCCCAGCCCCCTTTCACCCCGACGTTCCCCGTCAGCGTGGCCAGCAGCGTTGAGCCGCGTGCGGTGCGTTCTCCGCAATTATGACGCTGTGGACCCCAGCCCTGGATCAGCGCCGCAGGCTTCGTCGTGGCATAATCGCGCGCCAGCTGACGGATGGTCTGCGCAGGCACATGGGTAATTTTCTCAGCCCACTCAGGCGTCCTGGCCACGCCATCTTTCGCGCCGGTCAGATACGCGATCAGCGATTCATTGGCAGGAACCCCTTCCGGCATAGAACCTTCATCGAAGCCCAGGGTATAGCGCTGAATAAACGCGCGATCGTGCAGGTTTTCCGTCACGATGGTATACATCATTGCATCCATCAGCGCGTTGTCGGTGGTCGGAAGCAGCGGGATCCACTGGTCGGCCAGCGACGACACCGTATCCGAGTAGCGAGGATCGACGACGATAAAGCGGGTGCCGTTTTGCTTCATCTTCTGGAAAAAGTAGTTGCTGTGGCCAAAAATGGTCTCTGTCGGGTTATGCCCCCAAAGAATGACCAGTTTGGTATCCAGCAGCGTATCCAGCGAGCTGCCGCTGGCGGCGGTGCCGTAGGTATAAGGCGTTGCCGCCGCGGTGTTACCCATACTGACCGAGTGATAACTTTCAAGATATCCGCCGGTTAAATTCAGCAGACGACGAACCATTTTATCGCCGGAGAAGGTTCCCCCCGAAACCGCAGTACCGACATGCACATAGCGCGAGGCGGGGCCATATTTTTGCGTAATGGTTTTTAATTGATTCGCAATAAGCGTTGTAGCTTCATCCTAGGAAATACGTTCAAATTTTCCTTCGCCACGTTTACCCACGCGTTTCATTGGATATTTTAGCCGGTCAGGGTGATACACAAATTTTCTGTATGCGCGCCCGCGAACGCAGGCGCGCATTACCGGCATTTCGGGATCCAGTTCATTATCCGGACGCGTGGAAATTCGCGTGACCACGCCGTCGCTGACGTGCGCCCGAATATCACATTTTCCGCCGCAGTCAAAGGTGCTACAGGTTTGAATCACTTTTTCTTCGGGTGCGTCAACGGCCGCTGGCATTTTTGATGCCTGCGCTTTTCCGGCCTTCACCACAAACGGCAGCGCGGCGAGCGCGGACCCGGCCTGAATAAAGTGGCGCCGGGAGAGAGCGGGATTAAGGCTCTCTCTCAGTTTCTTATTTTTTTTCATTGCTCGTTCCTTCAAATAAAAACGCATTCTCGTTTTTTTGCAGAACCGAACATTGATAATTATCAAGCTAAGCCGCGTAGCTTATTTTAATAAGCCATTTCAAAATTCACCGTCGCTATTTGGCCTGTTTCATCCATTACAATTAATTGATATTCTCCAGGCAAAGATAATTTCAGTGAATATTTATTGTTATGGCCCTCTAAAGGCTCGCCATTTAAAAACCACCATCGCTGCCCTTCTCCACCGCTGGTTGAGAGAGAGAGCGTGACTGCTGTCTCACCCGGAAGATGCCTGATGACGGCCCCCTCCCTGACCCCTGACAGCATAAGCGGTGCGATATTGCTGTTGTCCAGAGGTGGGCAAACCGTTGATGCAGCCGGGAGACGCGCCGCTCTTTTTTCCGCAGCGGGCAGCCACGGCTCCAGCGGCAGCGGCCAGACATCCAGGACTTTTTCAGCTGCGTCAGGGCAATCTGCGGCCACGCGTTTGCCCGTTTTATCCAGCCAGACCGGGAAGCGAATGCCGCGTATGCCTTCCTGCTCGGGCAGAAGCAGCGTGGGCGGCTCACTCCCTTCCAGCAGCCAGGTCGACAGGCGACGTCGACAGTTTTCACTGCCTTCCGGCAGCGACTGGCCGCCCGGCCAGCAGATCGCGCCTCGCCCGACGCTCTTCGGACGCGGATCGCGCGGCAGGCGGGCTTCGTCTACCGTTGAGCGTGACTGAAGCAGGTTATTCACCTGGTTTAACAGCGGAACCGCGCTGGCGAAACCAAACTGCCCCGCTACGGGCGTGCCGTCCGGTCGTCCGGTCCAGATGCCTATCACGTAACGGGCATTCAGACCGATGGCCCAGGCATCACGGTAGCCGTAGCTGGTGCCGGTTTTCCACGCCAGCGGGGCAACCTGCGGTAGCGCATTATCCGGCAGCGGCTGCGCCTCGTTGGCCAGAATACGGCGAATAATCCACGCCGCGCCTGGCGATAACAGAGGCCGTTCAGTCAGCGGATCGCCCGGCTGCAACCGCAGCCTCCCCGCCTTACCGTGTCGGGCAAAGGCGCTGTAGGCCGCGGCGATATCTGCTAGCCGCGCGCCTGCCCCGCCGAGGATCAGAGACAGATTCGGCTGCGCCCCCGCGGGCAGGATCAGCGGCAAGCCTGCGTTGCTCAGCATACCGGCAAAGCGTTTTGGCCCGTAGGCTTCCAGCACCTGAACGGCAGGCAGGTTGAGGGAGCGTACCAGCGCTTCACTCATGCTTACCGGCCCGTGGAAGCCGCTGTCGAAATTTCCGGGGCGATAATCACCGGTTTTTCGTGGAACGTCCTGAAGCAGCGAGGCGGGATGGATCAGGCCATCGTCCAGCGCCATGCCGTAGATAAAGGGCTTTAACACCGATCCCGGCGATCGGATCGCATTGACCATATCCACGTGGCTAAAACGCGTATCATCGTTGATATCCACAGACCCCACCCAGCCGCGCACCTTCATATCGGTGTGATCCACGACGATCATCGCCAGCGAGCTGCGCGCCGGCAGGCGGGATTTCCAGTTCATCGCCAGCTCTTCCAGCTGCCGCTGCAGTCCGGCATCCAGCGTGGTGACGATTTTCGTGTCGCGGCTTTTGCCGAGCATCATGCGCGCAAAGAGCGGTGCCAGCTGCGGCATCTGCCGGGGCGCCAGCCATACCGATTCCTCGCGGGACTCTTTGACCTGCTTTGCGGACCAGACGCCCTGCGTCGCCATACGCTCGAGCACTTTGTTGCGCGCCGCTTCGGCACGCTCAGGCCAGCGGTCCGGACGCAAGCGGCTGGGGGCCTGGGGCAGCACTGCCAGCAGCGCCGCGTCGGAATAGCTGAGCTGCGACGGCGGCTTGCCCAGGTACGTCCAGCTTGCTGCCCCCACGCCCTGCAGCGTACCGCCAAACGGCGCGCGGTTGAGATAGAGCGTGAGGATGTCGCGTTTGGAAAGATGCCACTCCAGCTGCATAGCCCGCCAGAGCTGGCGAATTTTGCCGCCAAAGGTGCGCGGGTGCGGATCCAGCAGTCGCGCGACCTGCATGGTGAGCGTGCTTCCGCCAGAGACCACTTTCCCTGAGCTGAGATCCTGCCAGGCCGCGCGCAGGACAGAGAGCGGGTTAACGCCTGGGTGCTCCCAGAACCAGCGATCTTCGTACTGGATCAGCGCCTCAAGATAACGGGGAGAGACCTCTTCGATCGTCACCGGGTAGCGCCATATCCCGTCGCTATCGGCAAAACGCCAGAGCGGCGTGCCCTTCTCATCCACCACCACCCGCGCGGGGTTAACCTCTTTCAGCGGCAACGGCCACAGGCGGTCAGCGGCGACAATCAGCCCCCATAAAACGAGAAGCGCTCCCGCCAGCCACAGCCAGCGGGAGCGTGTCAAACGTGCCATTCGCATATTACGGAACAACAATCAGCGGGCCACTGGCCGCCCCCGTTGCCCGCCACTGCGGAACGTACATCGACTCTACCATCGGCACCGGCACCTGGTAGGTTCCCGGCGTCACGGCACGCGCCAGATAGACCAGCGTAACCGGCTGACCTTCGTTCACCGGCACGGCGGCCACAAATCGGTCGTCGCGGAACTCCATATGCTGAATATCGGCCTGCTGCATCTGGCTGAGCAGGTTCTGTACCTCACTGCCGCTGTCCTGCAGGCTGGCGCTGCTGCTCGCCAGGTTCTGGTTTTCCAGTTCCAGACCCGCAGGGAGGAGATCCACCACCAGCGCATCCGGCACGTTCTGGCTGGCCTTCACTTCCAGCCACACCAGCACCAGTTCGCCGCTCTTCAGTGAAGAGAGCGATTTACTGCTGCCGTCGGTTGCCAGGATATGACGTTCAACCTGCAGCACGTTCGAGCTCGGCTCAGGGGCATATTCCGGATAACCGGTGCTGTCCAGGCGCACCCACAGTGGTGAAGTGCCGGTATTGGTTACCTGCAGGGCGCCAAGCTGGTCGCCGCTTACGTTTTGTACCTGCGCCTTATCCCCGCCCGATGCGGTATCAGACAGCATGGTTTTCGCCTGCCACGAACCGGACAAGGTTTGCAGCGAACGTCCCGCCATGAACAGCGCGTTGCTTTCCTGAGTGGACAACCAGCGCTGGCTGAAGGCCTCTTCAGAAAGCGCGTTTAGCAGCGTATTTTGCGCATCCGGCAGCAGCTTGTACTCCTCCAGAAGAGAGAGCATCAGCGCGTTATCGCGAAGCTGGCTGCCGTAATCGGCCATCCAGTTTTTGCTGTCGTTGCGCGGGGTTTTGAGCGCCAGATCCAGCGCCTGCTGGCTACGCGGTGCATCGCCCATCAGCTTGAGCGCCATGCCCAGCTGCATCAGCGGCAGCCCGGACGCCGCCTGAGCGTGACGATCCCAGATTTCACGCAGCGCGCCCAGCGGCGCTTTTTGCTGACGCGCCAGCACCAGCGCGGCATACGCCTGCACGGCGAACCTGCTGGCCTGCGTATCGTCGCTGTAGCGAATGGACATCATGCCCGGATCCTGCAGGTAGCGCAGCAACCGGCTATTGGCGTTGTTCACGGCATCGGCAGGCACGCTGTAGCCCTGCTCGCCCGCGCGCACCAGGAAGTCGGTCACGTAAGCCGTCAGCCAGTACTCTTCCGGACCGTTTTTGTCCCACAGCGCGAACCCGCCGTCTTCACGCTGCATCTGCAGCAGACGGGAGATGCCGATATCAATGGCTGCGCGGCGCCTATCGTCGCTGTCGCCTTTAATACCCAGCGCGGTGAGCTGCGCCGCGTTGGTGTAGAGCGACGGGAACAGGCCGCTGGTGGTCTGCTCGAGGCAGCCATACGGATAAGCCTGCAGTTCGCGAATATAGCGCGCCAGGTTGAGCGGTGGTTTACCGCTCAGCAGCAGCTGTCCCTGCAGGGTATCAGGAGAGAAACCGGTGCTGTGCTGCGCCGGTGCGGTCCAGGATTCGCCAGGGTTCAGCATGGCGCCGGTATTGACCGTCTGCGCCGGGAACGCCGGGCGCACGCCGATTTTCCAGCTCTTCTGCTGCGGGGCGAAGGTCTCGCCCGGAAGCTGCAGGCCGGTCACCTGCGCGGTCACCTCACCGTCACCGTATCCGTCCAGCGCGCGCACCGGAATAAACAGCGTGCTGCGCGCGCCCGGTGGCAGCTGGACAGGCTGAGGCTGTGCGCCTTCCAGCGCCAGTTTGCCGGTAGAGGACAGGGCGACGTTGAGCGTTTGCGGCTGGTCGGTCAGGTTAGTGATATCCAGCGTCAGGCGCGAGGTATCACCGCTTGCCAGGAAACGTGGGGTATTCAGCTCGGTAATGACCGGCGCGGCGACAATAATCTTGCTTTCACTGCTGCCAAAATCGTCTTCCGTCCAGGCCTGCGCCATCAGACGCAGCTCACCGTTAAAGTCTCCAATCGGCAACGTGATTGTGCCTTCCCCGTTGGCATCCAGCGTGACCGGCTGAGCCTGCTGGGCGATAATGGTGACGTGATTAACCGGCGGTTTGCCGCCGCGCTTCAGTTCATCACCATCGCCACCAAAACGCAGCGCGGCCAGACGCCCCTGCCCTTCAATGACCTGGCCGTAAATATCGTAGATATCCGCGCCGTAACGCTTCTGACCAAAGAAAGCCTGCCACGGATCCGGCGTAACGTAATCGGTAATGTTCAGCACGCCGCTGTCCACCGCCGAGACCAGCACGTTTACCTTCTGCGGAACCGCCCCCTCTTTCACGCTGGCTTTCACCTTCACAGAGAGCGTCTGGTTTGGACGCATTTTCTGTGGGTTATCGAGCGCAATGTTCAGGCGGCGATTTTCGTCACCCATCGGCAGATGCAGCAGGCCGACCGCGCGTTTCGGCGTGGCGGATTTCGATTTATCCCCAGGACGGACCACCAGCGTGCTCAGATAGAGGTCGTGACGTTTCCAGGCCTTATCGACCGGAATAGCGAGATCCAGCCCGTTTGCCGGTACGTCGATCTCCTTCCACCACAGCGGCCCTTCGCTGGACTCAATCATCGCATAGCCCTTGCCTGCGGCTGGCGCGGCAATGTGCAGGTTGATGGTGTCGCCAGGCTGATAGGCTGGCTTATCCAGCTTAAGCGTTACGCGGTCAGGGCGCGCAGCGCCGGTGCCGTCGCTGTTATCCTGCCAGCTGTAGCCTGCCCAGAAGCGCACGCTGCTGACCATCTCGTCAGGCGCTTTCACCTCCAGACGGTATGAACCCCACTCCACCGGGAAGGTGACCTTGCCGGTTTCATCGGCCTTGAGCGTCAGCTCCTGCTCGCCTTCGACCAGATCTTTTTGATCGAACTGAGACTGCCAGCCTTCGCTCTCAGACCAGTTCCAAAAGTAGTCGCGGCGCTCGCGGATCAGGCGCACCTGGAGCCCGGAAACGGCCTTTTTCGCGCCGCTGGCATCGGCATACACGATGTCGAAGCTGGCGTTGCCGTTCTCGTCAACAATCGGCTGGTTGACGGTGGTATCGGTGCGGTAGTCGTAAACGGCTTTACTGGCGAACTGAGGGCGAATACCCGGCAGTTCAGCCGCCGGCCAGATGGCCTGCTCGGCGCGACGCGTCACCGGACGGCCGCCGGACTCCAGCAGGCTTGCCTGCAGGATCAGCTGCAGCGGCGAGTGCACCTCTTTCCACTGGCTTTCGGTAGAAACCTGTCCACGCCCCTGTTCGTCCAGCGTAAGCTGAACTTCATCCAGGCTGCGGCTCAGGTTCTCCTCGGCGATATCGCCAAACTGGAAGCCCGGCAGCGCGGCCACGGCTTCACGCAGCGGACGCAGGAAAAGCTGGCCCTGCAGGGAATTACCGTTGGCAGGCGCGCCGTACAGGTAATAGCCGACGACGTTAAAGTCGACGTTATCCTGCGGTGAAACCGGCGTTTTTTGCCCGCTGAGGTTGAGCGCCATACGCTCCGGCATGAAGTCTTCAACGTGGAAGTCCCACAGGCGCTGCAGGTTATCGCCCGTGTTGGCGCGGATATGCCACATGCCGGTCTGCGCCCCACCGTCCAGCGGATAGTTAAAGCGATAGAGTCCGTTCTCTGGCTTGACGACAACAGTACGCGCGACCTGTCCATCCGGACGCAGCACGTCAAGCTTCACGGGCTGGTCGGGAAGCGGCTTACCGTCGCTGTCGCGCAGGAGACCGTTAAGGATCACCGTTTCGCCCGGGCGGTAGAGATCGCGTGGGCCAAACATAAAGAATTGTTTGCTGTAGCCAGGGCTCCCTGCGATATCGAATTCTGCCAGATCGAGGGCTGGTAGCTTGAGGTCAAGCAGCGTGGTCTGGCCGTCTTTGCTCGCCAGGATCAGCGCGGCTTCTTTGTCCGTTTCGAGCTTCGCATGACCGTCGGCATCGCTGTTCGCTTCGGCAAGGGTCTGCCCTTTGTCGTTCAACAGGGTGACGGTGACGCCGGACTGCGCCGCGCCGTTCTCCAGGCTCTGGGTGAAGATGTCCAGGCGGTTATGGTAACGGTGTGCGGACAGACCAATATCGCTTAAGGTAAAGAGCGTTGCGGCGTTGCTGTAGTTATAGTGCCCGGCCTGGTTCATGACCGCGATATAAACGCCAGACTGCTGGAGCGGCTTGATATCCTTGAGGGGCAGCAGCAGTTTTTCGCGCGTGTTGCGCGCCGGATTAAGATCGAAACGACCGGTGTAAACCAGCTCCGCCATCTTCAGCAGGTTGTCGGATTCCCAGTTGGTCAGCGAGTTACGGTACTCCCACTGGCTGACAAGGGAGGCCAGCGATTCCGGCTTCACGCGGTAGAAGTTGACGTCAACATTGTTGACGTTGAGCGCCATCACCGGCAGACCTTCCACCACCTTACCCGGCAGCAGCGAGCCGCGGCTGGCAAAACCTACCGTCGGTTCAACGTCCCGGGTGGTCAGGGCTTTTTCATAATCAATGCCGAACGTAGCCTTGTTCAGCGCCTGCAGGCCCCGTTCAACGGTGACGACCAGGTTGCGGTTGGGCTCAAGATGGCGCAGGCGAAGCTCTTTCAGGTTAGGCGCAAGTTCCCACGCTCCGTCAACCTTGCCGCTTTTCTTATCCACGACGTGAACCGTTTTGGCGAAGTCCTGATCGGGGTTCAGCGGGACAGAAAAGGTCAGCACCAGCGTGGCGGCACCGTCGAGCTGAACTTCGGAGGCATCAAGCAGCGTCAGCGCTTTTCCCTGACTCTGCGTGGCCAGTTTAGCCAGCGTTTCTGCATTGGGTTTTTCCGCAGCTTTCGGCGTGGATGCGGTAGATGCCGCGGGAGCCGCAGCCTGAGGTTTATCGTCGCTGTTATCACAGCCGACAAGCGTAAACGTGGTAAGCAACGCAAGAGAGAGCGCGGCTAAGCGAAACGGTTTCATCCTTTGTCCCTGGCCCATGGAGCCTGTTGGTCGTCGTCCGGATAAGTATTATCCGCAAGTTTCATTAATTCAAAAAGTCCAATTTTAGATTCTGGAAAGCGCCTCGCAGAACGGTATTACGCCGCTGCGCCGTGATGGAACCGCGATCACAGCACGTAACGTCACATGTTACCTTTTACGTCATTTGTTTTTAAAACAAGAAGATAGCTGGATAAGTGCATCTGCTGACTGCTAGTTTTATGACCATAACGCACCCAGAGTGCGCGGTTCAAAAAGAGAGAAAGCCATGAAACGAGCCGTGAACGCCCTACAAAATTTCGGAAAATCATTGTACGGACCGGTACTTATCTTACCGATCGTCGGTCTGTTTATTGCCTTTGGTAACGTGCTGGGCAACGGTAATCTCGCTGAATATCTGCCGTTTCTTGGCCATCCGCTGATTCAGCATCTTGGTCAGCTTATTGCAAAATCTGCCGTGTCGGTGCTGGTAAACCTGGCGCTGGTGTTTGCCGTCGGGATCCCGATTGGTCTGGCAACGCGCGATAAAGGCTACGCGGCGCTGATTGGTCTGGTGACCTTCGTGGTGTTTATCAACGCCATGAACGTAACGTTACAGCTTCAGGGCGAGCTGGCGCCAGCGGCCCAGATGAAAGCGGCCGGGCAGGCCATGGTGCTGGGCGTACAGGTGCTGGAGATGGGCGTTTTCGCCGGGATCCTGACCGGGGCGCTGTCGGGATATCTGTACAATAAATATTCCGGGGTACAGTTTAACGGCGCGATGGCGATTTACTCCGGCCACTGTTTTGTTGCCATTGTGATGCTTCCGGTTTCCATGCTGCTCGGCGTGGTGATGAGCGAACTGTGGCCGTTTGCCCAGCACGGCATTAGCGCCCTGGCGCTGGCCATCAAAGGCTCAGGCCCGTTCGGCGTGGCCATCTACGGCTTCCTGGAACGTATTCTGGTCCCCACCGGCCTGCACCATCTGGTCTATACCCCATTCCTCTATACCGAACTTGGGGGCACACAGGAGGTGTGCGGCGCAACCTATCAGGGCGCGCGTAATATCTACTTCGCCGAGATGGCCTGCCCGGAGGTGAAGCAGCTCAGCAGCACCGTCGTGTGGGACGCGCGCGGAATCAGCAAAATGTTCGGCCTGCCCGCCGCCGCGCTGGCGATGTACATGACCGCCAGGCCGGAGCGTAAAGCCGTTGCGAAAGCGATTCTGATCCCGGCGGCGCTGACCTCACTGCTGGTGGGCGTCACCGAGCCGATTGAGTTCTCCTTCCTGTTCGTCGCCCCGCTGCTGTTCGTGGTGCACGCGGTGCTGACCGGCATCGGCATGATGCTGTTCTCCCTGCTGGGCGTTCACGCCATCGGCGCCAACGGGATTATCGACTTCATCCTCTACAACCTGCCGCTCGGCACGGAGAAGTCCAACTGGCCGATGTATCTGCTGGTCGGGCTGATCATGTTCGCTCTCTACTTCGTCGTGTTCCGCTTCCTGATCCTGCGCTTCAACATGAAGACGCCGGGCCGTGAGGATGACGATAAAGAGACGCGCCTCTACAGCAAGCAGGAGTACCAGGCGAAGGGCAATAACGGCGGGCTGGGTGAGTCCATCGTGATGGGCCTCGGCGGCAGGGAGAATATTGAGGTTGTGGATAACTGCTATACCCGCTTACGCGTCACGGTGAAGGACGTCGGCATTATCGACGAGCCGCGGCTGAAGGCCACCGGCGCGAAAGGGGTCATCAAACAAGGTAACAACGTTCAGGTGGTCTACGGGCTGCACGTCAAAAAAATGCGAGAAGCCGTTGAGACGTTTCTCTGAAAGGAGCTAAAGATGTTTACACCCCCCTTCATTCTGTCGATTGCCGGCGGCGGTAGCACCTATACGCCGGGTATTGTGAAAAGCCTGATGGTGCGCCTGCAGGATTTCCCGCTGGCCGAAATCCGCCTCTATGACATCGACGAGGCGCGTCAGAACACCATTGCGCCGGTGGTTGAGAAAGTGATTCGCGACCACAGTGAAAGCATCAAATTCACCGTCACCACTGACCCGGAAGTGGCGTTCAGCGGCGCGCATTTCGTCTTCGCCCAGATGCGCGTCGGCCAGTACAAAATGCGCGAGCAGGATGAGAAGATCCCCCTGCGGCACGGCGTGGTCGGCCAGGAAACCTGCGGTCCCGGCGGGCTGGCGTACGGGCTGCGCACGATCCTGCCGATGGTGGAGCTTATCGATCTGGTGGAACGCTACGCGCATCAAAAAGCCTGGATCGTGAACTACTCCAACCCGGCGGCGATCGTCGCCGAAGGCGTGCGCCGCCTGCGCCCGAACGCGCGGGTGCTGAACATCTGCGACATGCCCGTCGCCGCCATGCGTAATATGGGCGCGATTCTGGGCGTGGATCGCCACAGGCTGGAGGTAGACTATTTCGGCCTGAACCACTTCGGCTGGTTTACCCGCGTGCTGGTGGACGGCGAGGACAGGCTGCCCGAGCTGCGCAAGCATATCGCTAAGTTTGGCCTGCTGACAGAAGACGCCGCCAAGACCGATCCGCAGCATTCCGATCCTTCCTGGGTGAAGACCTGGCGCAACATTAAGCCGATCGTCGACAACTTCCCGGAGTATCTGCCGAACCCGTATCTCCAGTACTACCTGATGCCGAACCAGATTGTGGCGCATCAAAACCCGGACTATACCCGCGCCAACGAAGTGATGGACGGGCGCGAGAAAAAGCTGTTCGCCGCCGCCGAAGAGTATAAACGCACCGGAATTTTACCGGATGCCTTCCACGTGGGCGTTCACGGCGAGTTTATCGTCGACGTGGCCTGCTCGCTGGCCTTCAACCTGCGGAGCCGCCATCTGGTGATGGTGGAAAACCGCGGGGCAATTACCAACCTGCCTTACGATGCCGTGGTGGAAGTGCCCGCGTATATCACCTCCGAAGGCCCGGAACCGATTCGCATCGGTCGGGTGCCGCTGTTCCATCAGACGCTTTTGCAACAGCAGCTCGCATCTGAACAGCTGCTGGTGGAGGCGACTATGGAAGGGAGCTATGAGAAAGCCCTGCAGGCGTTTACCCTCAACCGCACCGTACCCACTATGGAACATGCGAAAGCGATTCTGGATGAGATGATCGAGGCCAACCGCGACTACTGGCCTGCGCTGCAAAAAGCCTGGCAGGATGGCGAACCGGTGAAAAAATAGGGGCTTGCTCGCGAGTTGAACGTGGTTTGCTTGTCGGTGTCAGAAAAAACACCGACAATCCTTTTTTACGGAAAAGAATGGAGGCAACCCATGTCCACCTCATATTTTGTCGCCGCCGACTGGCTGATTGAGCACGGCGACGACCCCGAAGTTCAGATTATCGACGCGCGCATGGCCCCTCCGGGCCAGGAGCACCGCGACGTGCCCGGTGAATACCGCGCAGGGCATCTGCTTGGCGCGGTATTCTTTGATATCGAAGCCCTCTCCGACCATACCTCTCCCCTTCCGCACATGCTGCCGCGACCGGAAGCCTTTTCCGTGGCGATGCGCGAACTGGGCGTCAGTAAAGATAAGCATCTCGTTGTCTATGATGAAGGCAACCTCTTCTCCGCGCCGCGCGCGTGGTGGATGCTGAAAAACTTCGGCGTGGAAAAAGTGTCGATTCTGGCGGGCGGGCTGGCGGGCTGGAAGCGCGACGAGCTGCCGCTACAGCAGGGTGACGTGACGCTGCCGGAAGGGGATTTCGACGCCACGTTCGACGCGCACGTGGTGAAGCGTCTGACCGACGTGCTGGTCGTGAGCCATGAAAAAACGGCGCAAATCGTCGATGCCCGTCCTGCTCCGCGCTTCAATGCCGAAGCGGATGAGCCGCGTCCGGGACTGAAGCGCGGACATATTCCGGGCGCGCTGAACGTGCCGTGGGGCGACCTGGTGTTTGAAGGCGAGCTGAAAACCACGGACGAGCTGCGCGCTATTTTTGACCGCGCGGGCGTCGATTTACGCCGTCCGATTATTGCCAGCTGCGGTTCCGGCGTCACGGCCTGCGTGGTGATTCTGGCCCTCGCCACGCTCGGCGTAAGCGACGTCACGCTTTACGACGGTGCATGGAGCGAGTGGGGGGCGCGGGACGACCTGCCGGTTGAACCGGCGAAATAATGGATAATCGCCTGGCCACGCTGTTAACGCGCGGGGCGTCCCTGACCCGCGCAGAGTATCGCGTCCTCGCCCACCTCACGGAGCATCCGCTGCTGGTGGGCAACATCACGGTGCGCGAGCTGGCGCAGGCGACGTTTGTTTCCACCGCCACCATTATGCGGCTGTGTCAGAAGCTGGGGTTCAGCGGCTTTAGCGAACTCATCTGGCACTGCAAGCAGCTGCTCTCGGACACTCCGCACATTTCCGCGCAGCCTGAGCAGCAGGCTGAATTGCCCGCGCTGTTTAATCAGTTTATCGCCAACTATCAGCACACTTTCCAGTGGGTGACGCAGGACAAACGCCAGCAGTTTGCTAACCTGCTGCGCCAGAAAGAGAGCTTCTTTCTCTACGGAGCCGGTTTTTCCTATCTGTTTGCCGAGTACCTGACCAAGAAGCTGCAGGTGCTGGGCAAAACGGCGTTTATCTCCGGGCCGGGGGACAGCCGGAACATTTTTCTCAGCAACGCCGCCCGTTACCAGGTGTTTATTGCCGTCTCGCGCAGCGGCGAAACGGAACAGGTGCTGGATAAAGCGCGGATAGCCAAAAACGTTGGTATGACGATCGTCGCGTTTACCCGCGCCTCGGCCAATACGCTGGCGGGAATGGCGGACGTGCACTTTGCGCTTTATGACGAAGCGGTACACTTTGCCGCCGAAGCCGCAGGGGTGACGTCGTTTGAGTCGAATCTGGTGCTGCTGATGGATTTACTGCTGCTGGAAGCAACGGGGTGATATTCACCCCGCCATAATCAGATGATGCGGTTGGTTTTGAGATCGCGCAGGAAGCCGCCCCAGCGACGCTCGTAGAACGGCGTGATGTGCTCGGTAATAAAGTGGCTGATGCCCTTCTCACCGTTTTTCACCTGGCAGATATCAATCGGCTCATCGCCCGGCAGCGTGTCGGTTGCCACGCTACCCGCGGCCTGGATGATGTCGTCGATATCGCCGTCGGCTTCAATACCGATCAGCAGCACGGGCTGTTCGTCCGCCTGCTCTTTAATAGAGCAGAGGAACGCGCGCCTGACGGGCTTGAGCGTTTTGAACAGCGTCGTCAGGGAATCAATCATCTGCGCGGGCGGCTCGGCCACTTCAGACAGCAGCAGCGTTTCGCCCCCTTCCAGCACTTCCTGCGTGCTGAGCGGGTTACCCTCTTCACCAATCAGATGGCTGATTTCACGCGGCGTGAACTCTTTTCCGGTCGGCAACTTCGCGTTGAGGAACAGCGTCTGCCCGAGCGTCATTTCAAACAGGGTGCGCACCGGCATCACCACGAACGCCTGTTCGTCTTCAACCGCTTCCTGCAGCGCTTCCAGCGAGGTGAAGAACGGGATCACCGACGTGCCGTCGTCTTTCTCCCAGTGCAGCAGATCCAGCGCGCTGTCTTCTACAACCTGCTCACCTTCTGCCGCGGTGCCCGGCACCCAGACGGTGGATTCCAGCAGGGTGCGGAAAAAGGCCGGACGGTGAGCGGGCTCGGTCGCCGCCTGCTCCAGCAGGGTTTCTAATTCGTTTTTGGTATCTGACATAGTTTGGCTACTTCAAAAAACGCCGGGTGGCGCTTCGCTTACCCGGCCTACAAAACCGTAGGCCCGTGCAAGCGCAGCGCCGCCGGGCAATGTGGTTATTCAGCCGTCAGCAGGTTCGCCACGGTACGCACGCCCAGACCGGTCGCGCCCGCGGACCACTGCTCAACCGCCGCTTTACGGTAGGTTGCGGAGCAGTCGATGTGCAGCCAGCCTTCGTGATAGTTCTCAACGAAGTGAGACAGGAAGCCCGCTGCGGTGCTTGCGCCCGCCGGGTAAGCCGCGCTGGCGGTGTTGTTCAGCTCGGCAAAGTTGGACGGCAGCTGGCTGCGGTGGAACTCGGCCAGCGGCAGACGCCAGAACGGCTCGTTTTCCGCCGCGGCGCTGGCCAGCAGGCGAGCGGCCAGCTTGTCGTCGAAGCTGAACAGCGCGTGGTAGTCGTTGCCCAGGGCGGTTTTCGCCGCGCCGGTCAGGGTCGCCATGTCGATGATCAGCTCCGGCTTCTGGGCAGAGGCGTCGATCAGGCCATCGGCCAGCACCAGACGGCCTTCGGCGTCAGTGTTCATCACTTCGACGTTTTTACCGTTGCGGTAGCGAATGATGTCGCCCAGCTTGAAGGCGTTACCGCTCACCATGTTGTCCGCACAGCACAGGTACAGCTTCACGCGCTTGTTCAGACCGCGGGTGATGGCAAATGCCAGCGCGCCGGTGATGGTGGCCGCGCCGCCCATGTCGGACTTCATGGAGTCCATGAACGCGCTCTGCTTCAGGCTATAGCCGCCGGTGTCGAAGGTGATGCCTTTACCCACCAGGCAGGCAAAGACCGGGGCTGCTTTATCGCCGGTTGGGTTATAGTCCAGCGCCAGCAGCACCGGTGGACGCTCAGAGCCGCGGCCCACGGTGTGGATGCCCATGTAATTCTGCTCGCGCAGGTCTTCACCCTTGGTGATGCGGTAGGACATTTTGTCGCCCGCCACGCCGCAAAGCAGGTCAACGGCCCGCTGCGCCAGCTGCTCAGGGCCTAACTCTTCCGCCGGGGCGTTGATGGTGTCGCGCACCCAGTCGATGATTTGCAGGCGGCTTTCCAGCTCTTTCTGACCGGCTGCATCAAGGTTAGCCCACTCGATTTTGCGGGTGCCTTTCGGCCCTTTGTAGCCCGCCCAGAACGCCCAGCTGCGGTCGGTGTCCCACCCTTCGCCAGCCAGAGAGACATGCTTAATGCCCAGGCCGTCAATTTTACGCGCGGCGCGCTGGATCAGGCCCAAATCATCGTTGCCCGTCAGGTGCAGGGTAATACCGTCGTTGTTGATGCTGTAGCTGGCTTTCTCGCCCCAGCGCGCGTCGGCGGGCTGCGTAGAGAGCGTAATCTTCATCGCTTCGGTCATTTTATTTTTCCTTATTAGCAACTAGCAAACGGGCCGCCTGAAGGCAGCCCGTTTTGTTATTTATTCTGCTTCATCTAACCAGACTAACAGAATCGCCTCCAGAATTTTTTCATTGGATGCGTTTGGATCGTCGTCGAAATCCTCTAAATCGCAGATCCACTGATGCATGTCGGTGAATCGTACGGTTTTCGGATCGAGATCCGGGTTCGCGTCGTAGAGCGCTTCGCCGATTTCACGGCTGTCTGTCCACTTCAGTCCCATATTAATGCTCGCGTGCGTGGTTGATGGTGTAGCGTGGGAATTCCACGACCAGATCTTCATCGGTCACCGCGGCCTGGCAGCTCAGGCGGCTGTCCGGCTCCAGACCCCATGCTTTATCCAGCATGTCGTCTTCGTCTTCGGTGCTCTCGGCGAGAGAGTCGAAACCTTCACGCACGATGCAGTGGCAGGTGGTGCAGGCACAGGATTTTTCACAGGCGTGTTCCACTTCGATACCTGCGCGCAGGGCAACATCGAGAATGGTTTCACCGGTCTTCGCTTCCAGAACAGCGCCATCCGGACAGAGGTCCGCATGAGGCAAAATAACAATCTTTGGCATATTAAACCTCGTCCACGGACTGGCCCTTCAGCGCCACGCGGACAGATTTGTCCATGCGGCGAGCGGCGAAGTCCTGGGTTTGTTTATCAACGTTTTTAATGGCTTCTTCTATTGCGTCAGCATCATTGCCCATGGCGACGACGCTTAGGTGCGCGGCGGCCTCGTCAATCACCTGACGCTCAGCGGCGCTTAACAGCGCGGCATCGGCATTGAGCGCGCCGGTCAGGCTTTCCAGCACGCGCGCGGCTTCCACTTTCTGTTCCGCCAGCATACGCGCCTTCACATCCTGCTCGGCGTAGCTCATTGAGTCCTGAATCATGGAGGCAATTTCGCCATCGGTCAGGCCGTAGGACGGCTTCACCTGAATGGACGATTCCACGCCGGTGGATTTTTCCATCGCCGTGACGCTGAGCAGGCCGTCCGCATCCACCTGGAAGGTGACGCGAATATGCGCCCCGCCCGCTGGCAGCGCCGGAATACCGCGCAGCGCAAAACGCGCCAGAGAGCGGCAGTCCTGCACCAGCTCGCGCTCGCCCTGCATCACATGGATGGACATCGCGGTCTGGCCGTCTTTAAAGGTGGTGAACTCCTGGGCACGCGCCACCGGAATAGTGGTGTTGCGCGGGATCACTTTCTCCACCAGGCCGCCCATGGTTTCTAACCCCAGCGACAGCGGAATGACGTCCAGCAGCAGCATTTCGCTGTCCGGCTTGTTGCCGACCAGAATATCGGCCTGGATAGCGGCGCCTACGGCCACCACCTTGTCCGGGTCGATGGAGGTCAGCGGCGTACGGCCAAAGAATTCGCCCACGCGCTCGCGCACCAGCGGCACGCGGGTCGAACCGCCCACCATCACCACTTCCAGCACCTCGTTCGCCTCAACGCCCGCATCCTTCAATGCGCGACGGCAGGCCAGCAGGGTGCGTTTCACCAGCGGTGCAATCAGGTCGTTAAACTGATCGCGGGTAATCTCACCCTGCCAGCCCGCAACGTTGACGGTAACCGTCTGCGCGTCGCTCAGGGCGATTTTGGCCTCGATGGCCGCGTCCAGCAGCTCGCGCTGCACGCGGTTGTCGCTGCGATCGGCAACGCCCGCCTGCTCGCGAATGTAGTCCGCCAGCAGGTGGTCGAAGTCATCGCCGCCCAGCGCGGAATCCCCGCCGGTCGCCAGCACTTCAAACACCCCGCGGCTCAGGCGCAGGATAGAGATATCAAACGTCCCGCCGCCGAGGTCGTATACCGCGATCACCCCTTCCTGACCGGAGTCGAGGCCGTAGGCAATCGCCGCCGCCGTCGGTTCGTTCAGCAGACGCAGCACGTGCAGGCCCGCCAGACGCGCGGCGTCTTTGGTGCCCTGACGCTGTGCATCGTCAAAATAGGCCGGAACGGTAATGACTACGCCGTCCAGATCGCCGCCGAGCGTCGCCGTCGCGCGCGCCGCCAGCGCTTTGAGGATGTCGGAGGAAACACGAATCGGGTTCAGCAGACCGGCCTCGGTCGCGATCATCGGCAGGCCGTTTTCACTGGCCTGAAGCTGATAAGGCAGATGCGGGTAGCGGGTCTGAATATCGGCCAGCGATCGGCCCATCATGCGCTTGACGGAGCTGATGGTGTTGGCCGGATCGCGCGCGGCGTTGGCGCGCGCGTCATAGCCGACCGCGTGACCCTGCTGCTGGTAGTGGACCACGGAAGGCAGCAGATGGCGGCCCTGCTCGTCAGCCAGCGTTTCCGCCTGGCCGCTGCGCACGGTCGCCACGAGGGAATTGGTGGTGCCCAGATCAATACCCACCGCCAGACGACGCTGGTGCGGTGCGGCACTTAAGCCAGGCTCACTAATTTGTAATAAGGCCATAATTGCTTCCGAAATTAAAAATCGAGCAGCTTTTCTTCGAGTTGTTCAGCACTGCTTCGCAGTTTATCGAGAAAACGGAGTTTGCGCACAGTATCTGCCGCCACGTCCCAGGTCTCGTTGTTCAGTTGCTCCACCATCTGCTGATGCCGGGTATCGAACATGCCCTTCACGCGCGTGATGAAGCTTTCCAGACGCGCTTCGTCTTTGGCCTGTTCAATCTCGTCGAGCTCTTCGCGCAGCTCCAGCTGTTCCATCAGAAACGCCGTGTCGCGCACGGTGTGCTGTTCGCTCGCCAGATCGAAACCGTGAAGCGAGAGCAGATACTCAGCGCGCGTCAGCGGATGGCGCAGCGTCTGCCAGGCCTGGTTGATGGTCGCAGAGTGCGATACCGCAGCCAGCTGTTCTGCCTGCGTCCCGCTCGCGAATTTGTCCGGATGGTACTGACGCTGCAGATCCTGAAAACGGACCGTCAGCGCCTGGAGGTCAATCGGGTATTGAGCGGGTAGTCCGAAGAGAGTGAAGTAATCCATAACAATCTCAGGGGTAGCCTGTTAGAACAAACCCCACGCGTAGCATGTAAGCCACGGTGGGGTTTCGGATGACGCGCGGTTAAACGTGGAAGCTTTCGCCGCAACCACACTCGTCTTTGACGTTCGGGTTCGTGAATTTGAACCCTTCGTTCAGGCCTTCTTTAACGAAGTCCAGCTGAGTGCCGTTGAGGAATTGCAGGCTTTTGCCATCGACCACCACCTTCACGCCCTTGTCTTCAAACACGGTGTCGTCAGACGCCGGCTCGTCAACAAACTCCAGTACGTAAGCCATACCAGAACAGCCGGAGGTACGTACGCCCAGTCGCAGGCCAAAGCCTTTACCACGGTTCGCCAGAAAAGAGCTTACTCGCGCGGCAGCGCTGTCGCTAAGGGTAATCGACATACTCAAACCTCAATTATTTTGCTTCACGTTTGCTTTTGTAATCCGCAATGGCGGCTTTGATCGCGTCTTCTGCCAGAATTGAACAGTGAATTTTCACCGGCGGCAGTTCGAGTTCTTCAGCAATATCCGTGTTCTTGATTGCCTGTGCTTCGTCCAGAGACTTGCCCTTCACCCATTCGGTGACCAGGGAGCTGGATGCAATAGCAGAACCGCAGCCGTAGGTCTTGAAGCGCGCGTCTTCAATGATACCTTCATTGTTGACTTTAATCTGCAGCTTCATCACGTCGCCACACGCCGGTGCACCGACCATGCCGCTACCAACAGATTCGTCGCTGTTGTCAAAAGAGCCAACGTTGCGCGGGTTTTCGTAATGATCGATGACTTTTTCGCTGTATGCCATGATTGAATTCTCCTTATGTACCGATTAGTGATGTGACCATTCAATGCTGTTCAGATCCACGCCCTGCTTGAACATTTCCCACAGTGGAGAAAGGTCGCGCAGACGGCCAATGGAGTTGCGAACCAGCTTGATGGTGTAGTCAATCTCTTCTTCGGTAGTGAAACGACCTAAAGAGAAACGGATTGAGCTGTGTGCCAGCTCGTCGGTCATACCCAGCGCGCGCAGCACGTAGGATGGCTCCAGGCTTGCAGATGTACAGGCAGAACCGGAAGAAACGGCCAGGTCTTTCAGCGCCATAATCAGCGACTCACCTTCAACGTAGTTGAAGCTGACGTTGAGGATGTTCGGTGCGCCCTGCTCGAGATCGCCGTTCAGATACACTTCTTCCATATCCTTCACGCCGTCCCACAGACGGTTACGCAGCGTGCGCAGGCGCGCCATCTCGGTTTCCATCTCTTCTTTTGCAATGCGGTAAGCTTCACCCATGCCCACGATCTGGTGAACAGGCAGCGTACCGGAACGCATGCCGCGCTCGTGACCGCCGCCGTGCATCTGCGCTTCGATGCGGATACGTGGCTTACGACGAACGTACAGCGCGCCAATCCCTTTCGGGCCATAGATTTTGTGGCCGGAGAAGGACATCAGGTCCACTTTCAGCTGGCTCAGGTCGATAGGCAGTTTGCCCACGCTCTGGGTCGCGTCCACGTGGTAGATGATACCGCGTGCGCGGCACATTTCGCCGATGGTTGCGATGTCCTGAACGACGCCAATTTCGTTGTTAACGTGCATGATAGAGACCAGAATGGTGTCATCACGCATGGCCGCTTCGAGCTCTTTCAGGTCAATAATACCGTTGCTCTGAGGCGCCAGATAGGTGACTTCGTAGCCTTCACGCTCCAGCTGGCGGCAGGTGTCCAGCACGGCTTTGTGTTCGGTTTTGCTGGTGATGATGTGCTTGCCTTTTTTCTGATAAAAGTTGGCTGCACCTTTGATCGCCAGGTTGTCGGATTCGGTCGCACCGGAGGTGAAAACAATCTCACGCGGGTCGGCACCCACCAGGTCAGCAATCTGATTACGGGCGATATCGACCGCCTCTTCAGCATGCCAGCCAAAACGGTGTGAACGGGAAGCTGGGTTACCAAAGTTTCCGTCCAGGGTCAGACACTGCATCATTTTCTCGGCAACACGCGGGTCCACCGGCGTGGTTGCGGAGTAATCGAGATAAATCGGTAATTTCATTGCTCTTTAAACTCCGTACATCGCTTCAATGCAAGGAATCAGGCAACCGGCTGGATGTACGACCGAGTACGCGGGGCGTGACCGCCCCGGCCTGATTCTGAAATCTTTATCGTTTTATTACGCGCGCAGTTTGACGTCGATAGCGTCCTGTGCGCGGGTGCTGCGTTGGGAATCATGGCTGTGCTGACGGCCCGACACGTCCAGAACTTCCTGGTTATTAACCAGTTCACCGAGGGTGATGTTGTTCAGGAAGCCGGTGAGACGGTCGCTCAGATCGCGCCACAGCGCGTGGGTCAGGCACTTGTCGCCGCCCTGGCAGCCGCCTTTACCCTGGCAACGGGTCGCGTCTACGGATTCGTCAACGGCGCTGATCACTTCGCCAACTGCAATACTGCCCGCGTCTTTACCCAGCAGATAACCGCCGCCCGGGCCACGAACGCTGGAAACCAGTCCATTTTTACGCAGTCTGGAGAACAGCTGTTCCAGATAAGAGAGGGAGATCCCCTGTCGTTCAGAAATATCAGCCAACGGAACCGGGCCCGCTTCGGAGTTGAGCGCAACGTCCAGCATCGCGGTCACGGCATAACGCCCTTTAGATGTCAGTCTCATGTCTTACTTAACCTCAAACTCGCCCCTGCCCGGGGTTTTTTATAGTAAAATGGGGTATTGCATAGCAGGGCCAAGTCTGACATTCCTGACTAAAATGGTCAACTATTTACTTGACTGTTTTAGTCAGGTATTTAACCTTCCGTGCCGTTTTTTGTCGGGTGGCGCTTCGCTTACCCGGCCTACGGTTTTGTAGGCCGGGTAAGCGAAGCGCCACCCGGCGAACAGACGACACTATTCCTTATTCTTCTGCTCAATCGACGCCAGAATCCCGCGCAGGATGTTCAGCTCCTGGCTTTCCGGACGCGCGCGCGTAAACAGACGGCGCAGCTTGTTCATCACCTGGCCCGGGTGGCCTTCACGGATAAAGCCGGTTGAGAGCAGCGTCTGCTCCAGGTGGCCGTAGAAGCGCTCAAGGTCGTCCACCAGCGGGTAGGCCGTCTCTTCTTTAGGCTCTACCTCTTTCTCCTGCGTCGCCAGCCACGCCATACGCACTTCATAGGCGATCACCTGCACCGCCATCGCCAGGTTCAGGGAGCTGTATTCCGGGTTTGCCGCAATCGCGACGTGATAGTGGCACTTCTGCAGCTCGTCGTTGGTCAGGCCAACGCGCTCGCGACCAAACACCAGCGCAACCGGTGCCTGTTCTGCTTCCGAGACGCTTTTCAGGCCGCATTCACGCGGATCGAGCATTGGCCACGGCAGCGTGCGCGAACGCGCGCTGGTCCCGACAACGAGGCTGCAGCCAGTCAGCGCTTCGTCAAGGGTATCGACGATCTGGGCATTGCCGATCACGTCGCTGGCACCGGCCGCCAGGGCGATGGCCTGCGAGTCGGGCTTCACCAGCGGGTTAACCAGCCACAGGTTCGTTAAGCCCATGGTTTTCATAGCGCGGGCAACGGAGCCCATGTTGCCGGTGTGCGATGTTTCGACCAGCACGATTCGAATGTTTTGCAGCATAATTTTTAGATGTCTGGATTCAGTGACTGAAGAATATTCCGGCATATTATCATAAACGAGAGACATAATCCGATCCCGCTGCTATACTCTGCGCCGATTTTCCTGTTCTTTAACATCCAGTGAGAGAGACCGATGCATCCGATGCTGACCATCGCCGTGCGCGCAGCGCGCAAGGCGGGTAATGTAATTGCCAAACACTACGAAACGCCAGACTCCGTAGAAACCAGCCAGAAAGGCAGCAATGATTTCGTGACCAACGTCGATAAAGCCGCAGAAGCGATTATTATCGAAACAATCCGCAAATCTTACCCGCAGCACACCATCATCACCGAAGAAAGCGGTGAACATGAAGGTACCGATCAGGATGTTCAATGGGTTATCGATCCACTGGATGGCACCACCAACTTCGTCAAACGCCTGCCACACTTCTCCGTGTCTATCGCGGTACGCATTAAAGGCCGTACTGAAGTCGCCGTTGTGTACGATCCAATGCGTAACGAACTGTTCACCGCAACCCGCGGTCAGGGCGCACAGCTGAACGGCTACCGTCTGCGCTGCAGCACCGCACGCGATCTGGACGGCACCATTCTGGCGACCGGTTTCCCGTTCAAGGCGAAACAGCATGCAACCACCTATATGAATATCCTGGGTAAACTGTTCACCGAATGCGCGGACTTCCGCCGCACCGGTTCTGCTGCGCTGGATCTGGCCTACGTGGCAACTGGCCGCGTTGACGGTTACTTCGAACTGTCGCTGAAGCCATGGGATTTTGCGGCGGGCGAGCTGATCGCGCGTGAAGCAGGCGCCATCGTGTGTGATTTCACCGGCGGCCATAACTATATGTCTACCGGCAACATCGTTGCGGGTAACCCACGCGTTGTTAAAGCCATGCTGGCAAACATGCGTGATGAGCTGAGCGATGCGCTGAAGCGTTAATCCAGCCTGTTAAGCCCGGTGGCGCTACGCTTACCGGGCCTACACCCCCCCTCTGTACGCTAGAAAGGCCGCAATCCCCTTCCCACCGGTACCGCACTCATCCACATCGTGACCGCAGCCACCAGCAGAATCACCCCGCCCGCCAGCGCGAGCGTGGTCCAGCCGACCTGTCGCCACAGCACCGGCGTTTTATTGCCGCTGAGTTTGACCGCCAGCTGACGGAAGCTGTGCACCAGCAGCGCTAAAGACGAAATGGTGAGAGACGTTCCTGCCGCCATGGCCATCGCCGACAGCATTCCCCAGCCAAACACGCCGATCACCTTACTGAACAACAGCACCATGATGGCTCCCGAACACGGGCGCATGCCCATCGAAAGCACAATCATCAGCCGCGCGCGCCAGTCGTCGCCGTTCTGTAGTTGTTCCTGCGTGGGCAAATGCTGATGCCCGCAGCCGCAGTGTTCATCATGAACGTGGTGCGGCGTAAAGGTTTTGAATGTCGGTTTTTGCAGCAGCGCGCGCAGTTTTTTCAGCGCCCGCCAGCACAGTATCAGCCCCAGCACGCCTACCAGCGCGTAGCTCCCCTTCTCCAGCCAGAAGCTGCTCATATGCAGCTGGCGCGCCGGAAGCTGCAAAAGTGAAAGCACAACAATGACCAGCGCAATCGCCACGCCGCCCTGAAGCAGCGAGGAGGCCAGCGTCAGGCCGATGCTCGATTTCAGCTTTGACGGATGGGTGGCGAGCCAGGTCGTAATGACGATCTTGCCGTGCCCCGGCCCCAGCGCGTGCAGCACGCCGTAGATAAAGCTGAACGCCAGCAGGGATCCGCCCGCTTTGGTCGGGTTCTCCGCCACCGCCTTCAGCAGGCCGCTCATCTGCTGGTTGACCTCACGCTGCCAGATAATGCTTTTCATCATCACCTGCGGCCACGCCTGCCAGAGCCAGAGCGAACCGCAAACGGCGAGCAGGAGAAAGAGCGCCAGCGGCCAGAGGTGCAGCCAGCGGCGCGGCTTGCGGGCCGGAGTGGAGATCACTGACATTGTAGCGTTACCTCCTGCGCGAACTGTTTACCCAGCTCCATGTCTTCGGGCGGGGCATCTTCCTTGTCGAGCGAGACCGCAAAGTTCAGCGTCTCTTCGCTGGGTTTCGGGGTATGCACGCCAATTTTGCAGCTTTTTTGCAGCGCGTCCGGCAGCCGTACGTCGCTGTCTTTGTCGTAGCGCATGTCGACATAGTAGGTGGGATCAAAGGTGGAAAAGCGGTACGTTTGCCCGGCCAGCGGCTGAGGCTGTGCCAGAGGAAGCACGAACGTCAGCACCGCCTGATGCCCGTCGCGCGTCATCCCGTATTCCGTTGGGCGGTTCAGAAATTTGACCTTTTGCCCGTTGTGCCAGAACTCGGTGAAGTAGTGCTGGCCGAGCACGTTGGCCATCACTTCCGCCGCCAGCTTTTTCCAGATTTCGTCGCCCGGCTTTGCATTTCCCGCATCATAGAGCAGATCCGCCGAGGTGATTTCATCCATCGTCCAGCGCATTTTCAGACCGCTCAGCTGCGTGCCGTCGGTGACCAGCTCGGTTTTAAGATCAATAAAGCTGTGAGGATGTGCGCTGGCAGTTAAGCTGATAATCGCCAAAAATAACGCCATCGCGCATTGTTTACCTGTTTGCATCAATTCCTCACGTCAAAAATTCTGTGATGTTCCCCAGCAATCCTGAATGAAAGGCCTGCCGGCGCGCTTTTCAGCGCTCATCCTTTAGCTATTCTTATCAAACATTCTCACTGGATACCCGACAGATGATGACGACGCTTGAAATTCCATCTGTGCTTTCCAGTTCGCAGCGCCGCTGCCAGGTGCTTTTGATGCTTTACCTGCCCGATGCTGCCGTCACCGCACAGAGCATAATTGCTGCCAACGGGGTTGACGACGCGCTGGCACGGCAAGATATAGCCGAGACGCGCGATGAAATCCAGCGCTATCATCGGCTGGATATCGTCACGCACCACGACGGCAGCTACCGGATTGAAGGTACAGCCCTGAATCAGCGTTTATGCCTGCTGCACTGGCTGCGTCGGGCGCTGCGGCTTTGCCCGCAGTTCGTCTCGCACCAGTTTACCCCCGCATTAAAAACCGCACTTAAACAGCACGGCATCGCGCGGCCGCTTTATGACGATGCAAACCTGCGGGCGCTGATCGGCTTCTGCTCCCGCAAGCTCCAGCGCCAGTTTGAATGCCGCGACGTCCAGTTCTTACAGCTCTATCTGCAATACTGTCTTATTCAGCACCAGCTCGGGAATACGCCGCAGTTCTCCCACGTTCAGCGCAGCTGGACCCAGTCGAGAGGAGAGTATTTTACGGCCCAGGAGATTGTGCGCCACTGGAGACGGCGCGTCCCGCAGGGTGCCCACGGAGATGAGCAGCTGTTTCTTGCCCTACTGTTTATGATGCTCCGCACGCCCGATCCGGCGCTTGATAAGCACCAGCAGGATGAGCGTCTACGCCGGGCCATCGTGCGCATGGTGGCCCGCTTTCGTTCGCAGACCGGGATGAACTTCAGCGATGAACAAGGGCTGACCGATCAGCTGTATATCCATCTGGCTCAGGCGCTGGACCGCTCGCTGTTTGAGATCGGCATCGACAATAGCCTGCCGGAGGAGATCCACCGCCTCTATCCCCGTCTGTTACGCACCACGAAGGAAGCGCTGTTTGAGCTGGAAGCGGAATTTGGGCTGCGTTTTTCCGATGAGGAAATGGCGCTGGTGGCGGTCATTTTTGGCGCCTGGCTGATGCAGGAGACCGATCTTCATGAAAAACAGGTGGTGTTGTTAACCGGAGAGGATAAAGCCTGTGAAGAGGTGATTGAGCAGCAGCTGCGCGAATTAACCCTTCTGCCGCTCAACATTCGCTACCTGACGCTGCAGGCTTTCCAGAAAGAGGGGGCACCGCGCGAGGCCGCGCTGGTTATTACCCCCTACCCTACCGCCCTGCCGCTGTTCTCGCCGCCGTTGATCCATGCCGTTGAGAGATTGAACGCGCAGCAGCAAGAACATATTCGCGCCATGCTGGAATCATAGCGACGCGCGCGCGGCCACTTTTGGACGAACAACGATGGCGGGTAAGGCAACCAGCGCCATGACCCAGAAGACGCCATGCCCCAGATGCTGGTAGAGGAACCCCGCGAAGACCGTCATGATCGCGATACTGCCTCCCATCGCCACCGCCGAATAAACAGCCTGCAGACGAATGACGTCTCCGCCCTCGCGCGCGGCGATATAGCGCATCGCCGCCAGATGGCAGACGGTAAAGGTGCCACAGTGAAGAATTTGCGCCACTATCAGCCACGGCAGATCCGTCGTCCAGCCCATAATCCCCCAGCGCGCCACGCCGCAAATCGCGGAAAGCAGCAGCAGATCGCGCGCGCCAAAGCGGCGGAACAGCTTTTTGCTTAGGGCGAAAATAATGACTTCGGCCACCACGCCCAGCGACCACAGATAGCCCACGGCGGAAGCAGAATATCCCGCCCCCTGCCAGTAGATGGCGCTGAAGCCATAGTACGCCGCGTGCGCCCCCTGAAGCAGACAGACACACGCCAGAAAACGCCAGCTCTGTGCGACCAGACTCCGCCAGGCGGGCCAGCCTGCGCTCTCCTGGTGGCGGCTTTCCCCTTGCGGCATCACCGACGGACGCAGCAGCATGCCCAGCAGCATCGAAGCAATACCGATACTCAGCAGGGCAAGAATGGCGCGATAATCGTAAAGGCTGACCAGTTTGCCCACCAGCGCGGAGCCGATGACAAAGGCAATTGAGCCCCACAGGCGCACGCGACCGTAGTCCATGGTGATCTGCTTTTGCCAGGTGTTCGCCAGGGCATCCGTCAGCGGCACCAGCGGTGAGAAGAACAGGTTAAAGCCGACCATCACCACCATCAGCCAGGCAAACTGGTGGCTGACCCAGAAGCAGGCGACAAAGACCAGCGTCAGCAGCGCGAGAATGCGCACGGCCTTGATCAGTAAGGAGGGATCGCTGACGCGCGGGGCAATCAGCAGGCTGCCGAGGAAACGCGCCACCAGCCCTGCGCCCAGCAGCACGCCGATGGTTTCCGGAGTAAGGCCGATACCCTTAAGCCAGACGCTCCAGAAGGGCAGAAAAATACCGTAGCTAAAGAAATAGGTGAAATAGCTGAGCGCCAGCCAGCGCGTGGAATGCAAGACCATGAATCCCTCCCGAAATCGAGGCCATAGTCTGGCGAGAATATAAAAATTAAGCAAGTCGATAGCCTGCTATAAATTAACGAAAATTTAACATCCCGTGCAGTCGCCTGGCTTATGGCAGGGAATGGAAATATGTATTACGTTTAAATTACTCCACTTGCAGAGGTTTTTCTGCCATGAACTCACTACGTTATCTCGATTTCGGCCAGTCACGTCACCTGCTGCTGCTCATTGGCCGCATCGCGCTTGTCGTGCTGTTTATTATCTTTGGCTATCCCAAACTGACGGGGTTTAGCGGCACCGTTCAATACATGACCTCGCTGGGAACGCCGATGCCCATGCTGGCGGCCATTATTGCGGTGGTGATGGAGGTGCCCGCCGCCATCCTGATCGTGCTGGGCTTCTTCACCCGCCCCATCGCGGTGCTGTTTGTGTTCTACACGCTGGGTACGGCGGTGATTGGGCATCACTACTGGAATATGACCGGTGACGCGGTCGTACCGAATATGATTAACTTCTACAAGAATATCAGCATTGCCGGCGCGTTTATTTTGCTGGCAATAGTTGGCCCCGGGGCGATTTCCCTCGACCGACGTTAAGCCATAAAAAAAGGCCGCATGCGCGGCCTTTTTTATTTCTGCAAAGCAGAGGGATTATGCGTATACCGGGAAGCGTGCGCAGATATCCAGAACTTTACCTTTAACGCGCTCGATAACCGCTTCGTCATTGATGTTGTCCAGAACGTCACACATCCAGCCAGCCAGCTCTTTCACTTCCGCTTCTTTGAAGCCGCGGCGAGTCACGGCCGGAGAACCGATACGGATACCGGAGGTCACGAACGGGCTCTTCGGATCGTTTGGCACGCTGTTTTTGTTCACGGTGATGTTGGCGCGGCCCAGGGCAGCGTCAGCTTCTTTACCGGTCAGGTTCTTATCAACCAGATCCAGCAGGAACAGGTGGTTTTCAGTCCCGCCGGATACCACTTTGTAGCCGCGGTTCAGGAACACTTCCACCATCGCTTTGGCGTTCTTAGCCACCTGCTGCTGGTAAACCTTAAACTCTGGCTCCATCGCTTCTTTCAGCGCCACCGCTTTTGCCGCGATAACGTGCATCAGCGGGCCGCCCTGCGCGCTTGGGAACACGGCAGAGTTCAGTTTTTTGTACAGCTCTTCGTCACCGCCTTTCGCCAGGATCAGGCCACCGCGTGGACCCGCCAGGGTTTTGTGGGTGGTAGTGGTCACAACGTGCGCGTGTGGAACCGGGTTCGGGTAAACGCCTGCGGCAATCAGGCCCGCCACGTGCGCCATGTCAACGAACAGGTAAGCACCGATGCTGTCTGCGATTTCACGCATTTTTGCCCAGTCAACGATACCGGAGTAAGCAGAGAAGCCACCGATGATCATCTTCGGTTTATGCTCTTTCGCCTGCTTCGCCATGTCGTCGTAGTCAATTTTGCCGGACTCATCAATACCGTAAGGGATGATGTTGTACAGTTTGCCGGAGAAGTTAACCGGGGAGCCGTGAGTCAGGTGGCCGCCCTGCGCCAGGTTCATCCCCAGCACGGTGTCGCCCGGCTGCAGCAGCGCGGTGTAAACCGCGAAGTTAGCCTGAGAGCCAGAGTGCGGCTGGACGTTTGCGTAGTCAGCGCCAAAGAGTTCTTTCGCACGGTCGATCGCCAGCTGTTCAACGATATCCACGTACTCGCAACCGCCGTAGTAGCGCTTGCCCGGGTAGCCTTCAGCGTATTTGTTGGTCAGCTGAGAACCCTGCGCCTGCATCACGCGCGGGCTGGTGTAGTTTTCGGAGGCGATCAGTTCGATGTGCTCTTCCTGACGTACTTTTTCCTGCTCCATAGCCTGCCACAGTTCGGCATCATAATCGGCAATGTTCATTTCACGCTTTAACATCCGCATCTCCTGACTCAGCTAACAAGTAAATTTTGGCCTGAAAAGGCAGTCCTGTTGGACGACGGGCAACAGTATAACTGAATAGTTCTGTGATAACAGGTCTTGACAAACGATTTTACGCAAACGTTTACCTACCCGCCACGCAAGGGTTTGAGGAATAAAGCACTCGCTTATTTCAACGGATTTCTTTTCAGGTTTGTGATGCATATTTTTCATCTCGCAAAGAACCCTTTACACCGGAGGGGTATTTTTTATAAGATGCATTTAAAATACATCATTAAAATCACATCGGAAGGACGCTGCCATGCTCGACGCTCAAACCATCGCTACCATTAAGGCCACCATTCCCCTGCTGGTAGAGACGGGCCCTAAACTCACCGCCCATTTCTACGATCGCATGTTCACGCACAACCCGGAGCTCAAAGAGATTTTCAACATGAGCAACCAGCGTAACGGCGATCAGCGTGAAGCGTTGTTTAACGCCATCGCCGCCTACGCCAGCAATATTGAAAACCTGGCCGCCCTGCTGCCTGCGGTGGAAAAAATCGCGCAGAAGCACACCAGCTTCCAGATCCAGCCCGAGCAGTACAACATTGTCGGCGGCCACCTGCTGGCAACACTGGACGAGATGTTCAGCCCGGGCCAGGAAGTGCTGGACGCGTGGGGTAAAGCCTACGGCGTGCTGGCAAACGTATTTATTAACCGTGAAGCGCAAATCTACCGCGAAAACGCCAGCAAGAACGGCGGCTGGGAAGGGACGCGCGCCTTCCGCATCGTTGAGAAAACCCCGCGCAGCGCGTTAATCACCAGCTTCGAATTTGAACCGGTGGACGGTCAACCGGTGGCCGATTACCAGCCTGGCCAGTATCTGGGCGTGTGGCTGAAGCCTGAAGGCTTCGCGCATCAGGAGATCCGCCAGTATTCCCTCACCCGCAGACCAAACGGCAAAGGCTACCGCATTGCGGTGAAGCGTGAGGACGGCGGTCAGGTATCCAGCTGGCTGCATAACGAAGCCAACGTGGGCGACGTGGTCCATCTGGCCGCGCCGGCGGGCGATTTCTTTATGGCCGTTGAAGCGACGACCCCGGTTACGCTGATCTCTGCGGGCGTCGGCCAAACGCCAGTGCTGGCGATGCTCGATACGCTGGCATCATCTGGCCACGACGCGCAGGTTAACTGGTTCCACGCTGCGGAAAACGGCGAGGTGCACGCCTTTGCGGATGAGGTGAACACGCTCGGGGCGTCCCTGCCGCGCTTCACCGCGCACACGTGGTATCGCCTGCCGACGGAGGCGGATCGCGCATCTGCCCGCTTTGACAGCGAAGGTCTGATGAATTTAAGCCAGCATGAAGGGGCGTTTAGCGCACCGGAGATGCAGTTCTACGTCTGTGGGCCGGTGGCGTTTATGCAGTATGCCGCGAAGCAGCTGGTAGCGCTGGGGGTGAATAAAGACAACATTCATTACGAATGTTTCGGGCCGCATAAGGTGCTGTAATGCAAAAAGCCCCTCGTTCGAGGGGCTTTTTTCGCCGGGTGGCGGCTACGCCTTACCCGGCCTACAAAACCGTTGGCAATGTTAAATCGCGGCGTCGTCTTCTTCGCCGGTGCGGATACGGATCACGCGCGCCACGTCAAAGACGAAGATTTTACCGTCGCCGATTTTGCCCGTCTGCGCGGTGCGGATAATGGTATCCACGCAGGTATCGACGATATCGTCGCTGACCACGATTTCAATTTTTACTTTCGGCAGAAAGTCGACCATGTACTCTGCGCCACGGTAAAGCTCGGTGTGGCCCTTCTGACGACCAAAACCTTTCACTTCCGTCACGGTCATCCCGGTGATGCCGACTTCCGCCAGCGCTTCACGCACATCATCCAGTTTGAAAGGTTTAATAATCGCATCAATCTTTTTCATGGTGGGTCCTTAAACGCTTGCCTGTAAGCTGCCTCGTAATCGATTGCTCACAGTACCATACGGCATTACTCTTTAAAATCGTTTGCTTCCAGCTCGTGGCGCGAGAGGAGCTTGTAAAATTCGGTGCGGTTGCGTCCGGCCATTCGCGCCGCGTGGGTCACGTTGCCTTTGGTGATCTGCAGCAGCTTGCGCAGATAGTTGAGCTCGAACTGGTTACGCGCCTCCGCAAACGTCGGCAGGGCCGTGTTTTCCCCTTCCAGCGCCTGCTCAACCAGCGCGTCGCTGATCACCGGTGAGGAGGTCAGCGCCACGCACTGCTCAATCACGTTGACCAGCTGACGCACGTTACCCGGCCAGCCTGCGGCCATCAGCCGCTTCATCGCATCGGTAGAGAAGGCGCGCACGAACGGTTTATGACGATCGGCCGCCTGGCGCAAAAGATGGTTCGCCAGCAGCGGAATGTCTTCCGCACGCTCCGCCAGCGCCGGGATCTTCAGGTTGACCACGTTCAGACGGTAGTAGAGATCTTCACGGAACTCGTTGCGGGCCATCACTTTTGGCAGATCGCGGTGGGTCGCCGAAATAATACGCACGTTAATATCAATGTCGCGGTTGCTGCCCAGCGGGCGCACTTTGCGCTCCTGCAATACGCGCAGCAGTTTGACCTGCAGCGGCGCGGGCATGTCGCCAATTTCGTCCAGGAACAGCGTGCCGCCTTCTGCGGCCTGGAATAGCCCTTCACGGCTGCTCACCGCGCCGGTGAAGGCGCCGCGGGCGTGACCAAACAGTTCAGATTCGAGCAGCTGTTCCGGGAGCGCGCCGCAGTTAATGGCGATAAAGGCATTTTTACTGCGCGGGCTGGCGTTATGGATTGCCTGCGCCAGGATCTCTTTCCCGGTACCGCTCTGGCCGTTGATCAGCACGCTGACGTCGGACTGCGCCACCATACGGGCCTGCTCAAGCAGACGCAGCATGATGGGGCTGCGGGTGACGATGGTCTCCCGCCACGCTTCATCTCCCGCCGGGGCGGCATGTTCCAGCGCGCTGTCGATTGCCTTATACAGCGCGTCTTTGTCCACCGGCTTGGTCAGGAAGCTGAATACTCCCTGCTGCGTTGCAGCAACCGCGTCCGGGATGGATCCGTGCGCCGTCAGGATAATCACCGGCATACCCGGCTGCTGCTTCTGGATCTCCGCGAACAGCTGCAGGCCGTCCATTTCATCCATCCGCAGGTCGCTTATCACCAGATCGATTTTCTCGCGGCTGAGAATTTTCAGCCCCTCAAGCCCGCTTTCCGCGGTCACGACGCTGTAGCCTTCACTCACCAGACGCATCCCCAGCAGCTTTAACAGCCCGGGATCGTCATCCACCAGTAAGAGATGGGCTGGTTTACGGCTCGTCATGCTTCACATCCTCTTGTTTCGGCGTATCGCTGTCCGGCGCGGCGGATGAGCTCCCCGGCTGATATTTACGCGATGAGAGCTGCCTTTCGATATCGGTCAGGTTCTCCAGCTTGCGCGTCGTGGTGTCCAGCTGCGTTCGCAGGTGCTGCTGCTGTTGGCGCAGCGTATCCAGCTCGCTGTCGGTTGACTGCTGTAGCCTGCTGTAGCGGGAGCGCTCCTCAGACAGCTGAAGCTGTAATGTCTGCCCTTCCCGCCAGAGCTGGTAGACAGGGCGTACCTGTACGGGAAGCGTGACCACCAGCGTGTCCAGGCGGGTCACGTTGGCCCGGCGTTCAACGGGGGTGATTTTCGCATCAGCGAGTAAAATTCCACGCTTGAACGCGTCCTGCCAGGTATCGTCATCCAGCATCGCCGCCTTCGAGCGCGCGTCGACCGGCGCCAGACGCTGGGCGCAGTCTATGCCGCGCAGCCAGAACAGCGGGTTACTTTCGACGTCATGGCCCGACAGGTTCCAGATGTCGTCGCAGCGGGTCGAAAGGAAATCGGCCACCTGGTTGTCGGGCCATTTATCTTCTTGTTTGTCGCTAATGGCGCTTTGTGGCGCATGGGAAACGCATCCTGCCAGAAATAAACAGGGCAGGCTCAGGCGAAGCGCGTTGCGGGAAAACACCGCGCGTACGGCGCGGAAAAAGACGTGTGACATACTCACCAGACATAGATTCATTTTATTGGTTTTTCCGGCTCAGGGGCAGTTCAATACGGAAGCAAACATCCGAACGTTCGTCCGTGGCAATGTTTAGCTCACCCTGCATGCGTCGTATGCAGTCCCGGGCGATGCTTAAGCCCAGACCACTGCCTTTCACCGCACCTTTCCGCTGATGACTCCCCTGGAAAAAGGGCTCGAAAATCATGGTTTGTTCGTCATCAGGGATCGGGGTGCCGGTGTTAGCGACGTCGATAAACACCCGGGAACCCTTCGTATAGCTTCGGATATAAATGTTACCGGATTCAGTACCATAGTGCACCGCATTGGAATAAAGATTATCCAACACGCTCATTAACAGCATGGGTTCAGCGAGACAGGTCGGCGCATTGAGCTCTACACCGGTATGCATCATTTTAGCTCTTGCCGGCAAGCTATGGGCGGAGATCACCATATCCACCAGCGGTTCAATCTCAACGTTTTCCAGTACGACCGCCCCGTCAGCCAGCTTGCGGTTGTAGTCCAGCAGTTGCTCAATCAGCTTCTGCAGATTGCGGCTGCTGTTATCCAGGATCTCGACAATCTCTTTCTGTTCTGGCGTCAGGGGCCCTGCCACTTCGTCCGCCAGCAGCTCTGTCCCTTCACGCATGCTCGCCAGGGGCGTTTTAAGCTCGTGAGAGATATGGCGCAGGAACTGATGGCGCTGAGACTCGAGCCACGCCAGGCGCTCGGACAGCCAGATGATGCGCTGACCGACGGATCGCAGCTCGCGGGGGCCTTTAAAGGCGACCGTATCCCCCAGCGATTTGCCCTCCCCCAGGCGGTTGATCATCCGCTGAATGCCCTTCACCGGGCCGATAATCATGCGGGTAAAGAGCAGGACCAGCCCAAGGCTTACCAGGAACAGCACCAGCGCCTGCCAGCCGAAGAACTGGCCGCGTTCGGCAATTTCCTGCTGGAGCTGCTGGCCGCGGGAGAAAATGACCGTGCGCGTTGACTGCACCATCTCGGTGTTGGCGCTGGCAAACGCTTCAAGACGCGCGGCGGCGGCGGCATCCGGCCCGCTGTTACTGCACTGGAGCTGCGCGAGATCGTTCAGATCCTGACGTAACGCCTGATAGAGCTTGTCGTCAGGCAAAACCCCCGCGTGGGCGTCCAGCATTTCGCTGTAGCGTTTACGCTGGCTTTGATACACCTTTTCCAGCGTCCGATCGTCAAGCACGCAATACTGACGATAGCTACGCTCCATCTCCAGCGCGGCGTTGGTCATCGCTTCACTGCGCCGGGCGTCGATGAGCGTCGTGCGGTTGGTCAACGCCGCCTGCGCGCTGAGCGCATTCAGGCTTTGCCACGCCTGCCAGGCAAGGATCAGCAGCGGCAGCAGGATCAGCAGGAAAGCCATCATGACGAGCTGCCGCAGGGAGCGGGGGAAAACGGGCCAGCGTTTCAACGCATTACTCTCTTTACGGGGGTTTACGCAGAGCGTAACTGAGTCTGCCCTTCAGATACAACAAAGCCGGGTAAAAACCCGGCTTTGTCATGGAATGAGGCGGTGCCTAACTCGACGTTTCGCCCTGGCCTGATAAAGCATCGCTATGATCAGTAGTTGGACGGCAGGCACCTTTTTGTGCGTCATTCGAAGTTTATGTAGCGCGTCCCGAAGGGGCTGACATAAGAAGGTGAATGAGCCACTGGTTAATATTATGCAACACCCGTGCCAGAATGCAAAACAAAATATTAACACATTGATATATATGATTTTTACTCATGAAGACTGTTAATGAGCGGTTGAATGATTTCCAGGCTAAGTGTCGCTATTAAGCAACACCTTAACGGGAACCCGTCCTGTTATATATAAATCAACGAGTTAAATGTCTCTATTTAGAGACAGTCGCATATCCTCTTTGTCGCAGTTTTGCGACACGCATAAAAAAGCCCGGTGGCGCTTACGCTTACCGGGCCTACAAGGGTTAGGGTGCTAAAACTTAACCCAGCTGTTTACGCGCGTTGCGGAAGATACGCATCCACGGGCTGTCCTCGCCCCAGTTTTCCGGGTGCCAGGAGTTGCTCACGGTGCGGAACACGCGCTCCGGGTGCGGCATCATGATGGTCGCACGACCGCTTTCGCTGGTCACCGCCGTAATACCGTTGGCTGAACCGTTCGGGTTAGCCGGGTAGGTTTCCGTAACCTTGCCGAAGTTATCGACAAAGCGCAGCGCCACCAGGCCTTTGCTCTCCAGCTGAGCCAGATGCGCAGAGTCACGCACTTCTACCTGACCTTCACCATGGGACACGGCGATTGGCATCCGTGAGCCGACCATTCCCTGCAGCAGCAGAGACGGGCTCTGAGTCACCTCCACCAGGCTGAATCGCGCTTCAAAGCGGTCGGACTGGTTACGCACAAAGCGCGGCCAGGCTTCGCTGCCCGGGATGAGCTCGCGCAGGTTAGACATCATCTGGCAGCCGTTACACACGCCCAGCGCCAGGGTCTGCGGACGGTGGAAGAAGGTTTCGAACTCGTCGCGCACGCGGCTGTTGAACAGGATGGACTTCGCCCAGCCTTCACCCGCACCCAGCACGTCGCCATAGGAGAAGCCGCCGCATGCCACCAGCGCCTGGAAATCTTCCAGACCGGTACGTCCGGCCAGCAGGTCGCTCATGTGGACGTCAATCGCGTCAAAGCCCGCGCGGTGGAAGGCGGCCGCCATCTCGACGTGAGAGTTGACGCCCTGCTCGCGCAGCACGGCCACTTTCGGACGCGCGCCGGTCGCGATGTATGGCGCGGCGATGTCTTCATTAATGTCGAAGGAGAGCTTCACGTTCAGGCCAGGATCCTGGTCATTGGCCTTCGCGTTGTGCTCCCGATCGGCACATTCCGGGTTATCACGCAGGCGCTGCATCTGCCAGGTGGTTTCCGCCCACCACATGCGCAGCGTGGTGCGGCTTTCGCTGAACACGGCGTGACCGTCTGCTTCAATGACGAAGCGGTCGCCCTGAACGGCTTTACCGAGATAGTGCACGCAGTCTGCCAGGCCGTGCTGCGCCAGAATGGCTTCAACCGCGTCGCGATCCGCGGCACGCACCTGAATCACGGCACCCAGCTCTTCGTTAAACAGCGCCGCCAGACGGTCTTCGCCAAGCGTTGCAATGTTCGCTTCCACGCCGCAGTGGCCGGTGAAGGCCATCTCTGCCAGCGTCACCAGCAGGCCGCCGTCGGAACGGTCGTGGTAGGCCAGCAGCTTACGCTGCGCCACCAGCGCCTGGATGGCGTCGTAGAAGCCTTTCAGCTGGGCCACGTCGCGCACGTCGGCTGGCTTATCGCCGAGCTGGCGGTAAACCTGCGCCAGCGCGGTCGCCCCCAGCGCGTTGTTGCCCTTGCCCAGGTCAATCAGCAGCAGGGCGTTGTCTTCGGTCGCAAGCTGTGGCGTAACGGTATGACGCACGTCCTCCACGCGGGCAAACGCGGTGATCACCAGCGACAGCGGAGAGGTCATCTCGCGCTGCTCGCTGCCTTCCTGCCAGCGGGTTTTCATCGACATGGAGTCTTTACCCACCGGAATGGTCAGGCCGAGGGCAGGACAGAGCTCCTCGCCCACCGCCTTCACGGCTTCATACAGGCCAGCATCTTCGCCTGGGTGACCGGCAGCGGCCATCCAGTTTGCGGAGAGCTTGATACGTTTGATATCGCCAATCTGCGTCGCCGCGATGTTGGTCAGCGCTTCACCCACCGCCAGACGGGCTGAGGCCGCGAAGTCCAGCAGCGCCACCGGGGTGCGTTCGCCGAGAGCCATCGCTTCGCCGTAGTAGCTGTCGAGGCTCGCGGTGGTCACGGCGCAGTTCGCCACCGGGATCTGCCACGGGCCGACCATCTGGTCGCGCGATACCATACCGGTCACGGTGCGGTCGCCGATGGTCACCAGGAAGGTTTTTTCTGCCACAGCAGGCAGGTGCAGCACGCGGTTAACCGCTTCTGCCACGGTGATGCCCTGACGGTCCAGCGCTTTGCCCGCCGCTTTACGGGTGGTGACGTCGCGGGTCATCTTCGGCGTTTTACCGAGCAGGACGTCGAGCGGCAGGTCGATCGGCTGGTTGTCGAAATGGGTGTCGCTTAAGGATAGATGCTGCTCTTCGGTTGCTTCACCGATGACGGCATACGGCGCGCGCTCGCGGCGGCACAGCTCGTCAAACAGCGGCAGCTGATCGGCCGCCACCGCCAGCACGTAGCGCTCCTGGGATTCGTTACACCAGATTTCCAGCGGGCTCATGCCCGGCTCGTCGCTCAGGATATCGCGCAGGTTGAAACGCCCGCCGCGACCGCCGTCGCTCACCAGCTCCGGCATGGCGTTGGACAGACCGCCCGCGCCCACGTCGTGGATAAAGAGGATCGGGTTGGCATCGCCCAGCTGCCAGCAGCGGTCGATCACTTCCTGACAGCGACGCTCCATCTCCGGGTTGTCACGCTGCACGGAGGCGAAGTCGAGATCCGCATCAGACTGGCCGGAGGCCATTGAAGAAGCCGCCCCGCCGCCCAGGCCGATGTTCATCGCCGGGCCGCCCAGCACGATCAGCTTCGCGCCGACGACGATCTCGCCCTTCTGCACGTGATCGGCGCGGATGTTGCCGATCCCGCCCGCCAGCATGATCGGTTTGTGGTAGCCGCGCAGCTCTTCGCCGTTGTGGCTGTCCACTTTCTCTTCATAGGTACGGAAGTAACCGTTCAGCGCCGGACGACCAAACTCGTTGTTAAACGCCGCGCCGCCCAGCGGGCCTTCGGTCATGATGTCGAGCGCGGTCACAATGCGCTCCGGCTTGCCGAAATCTTCTTCCCACGGCTGTTCAAAGCCCGGAATACGCAGGTTGGAGACGGAGAAACCGACCAGACCCGCTTTGGGTTTAGCGCCGCGACCGGTCGCCCCTTCGTCACGGATTTCACCGCCGGAGCCGGTCGCCGCACCCGGCCACGGGGAGATCGCCGTCGGGTGGTTGTGGGTTTCAACCTTCATCAGGATATGCGCGGGCTCCTGATGGAAGTCATAGCGCCCTGCTTCGCGATCGGCGAAGAAGCGGCCCACCTCGGAGCCTTCCATTACCGCGGCGTTGTCTTTATAGGCAGACAGCACGTGGTCAGGGGTTTGCTCCATGGTGTTTTTGATCATTTTGAACAGCGACTTCGGCTGCTGCTCGCCGTCAATAATCCAGTCGGCGTTGAAAATCTTGTGGCGGCAGTGCTCGGAGTTGGCCTGCGCGAACATGTAGAGTTCGATGTCGTTCGGGTTACGGTTGAGCTTAACAAACGCATCCTGCAGGTAGTCGATTTCGTCTTCTGCCAGCGCCAGGCCGAGACGCAGGTTGGCGTCAATCAGCGCCTGACGGCCCTGCCCCAGCAGGTCTACGCTCTGTACCGGCGCAGGCTGATGGTGAGAGAACAGCTTCTGCGCGTCATCGAGAGAGGCAAATACGCTCTCCATCATGCGGTCGTGCAGTTCAGCCGCAACCGCCTGCCACTGCGCGTCGCTCAGGGTAGAGGCTTCCACGTAGTACGCCACGCCGCGCTCCAGACGGTTAATCTGGCTCAGGCCGCAGTTGTGGGCGATGTCGGTGGCTTTGGAAGACCAGGGGGAGATGGTGCCCGGACGCGGCGTCGCAAGGATCAGTTTGCCGGTTGGCGTATGGCTGCTGAGGCTTGGGCCATACTTGAGCAGGCGTTCCAGCTGGACGCGCTCCTCTGCATTCAGGGGGGCATTCAGGTCAGCAAAATGGACATACTCAGCGTAAATATTGCTTACCGGAAGGTCGGCCGCCTGAAAACGTGCCAGCAGTTTGGTAATACGGAAGGCAGACAGTGCAGGCGAACCACGCAGAATTTCCATCATAAGTCTCTCGTCTTCGAAGCGCCGGGGCGCTTTCAGTGTGCGCAAGGGGGGAAAACGGGCGTCATTATAGAGAATCCTGAGCGCCGACGAAACCGTTTGCGTCGAAATAAAATTGCCGCAGAGATTTAACAATAGATGTGACCAGCTTCTCTAATAGGTTGCCAAGTGGCGCAAGTTTACGCAAAATGCCGCTCATTCAATGGCAAACCTGATTATTAACATGGCTACAGCAGACTGAGGCAACCGGCGTCGCAGAGAATTAACTAATTGAAAAAATTAAAGATTAATTATCTGCTCATCGGCATTGTAACGTTGCTGCTGGCAGTGGCCCTCTGGCCTTCTATTCCCTGGTTCGGCAAAGCCGAAAACCGTATCGCCGCCATTCAGGAGCGGGGGGAATTGCGCGTCAGTACCCTCAACTCTCCGCTGATTTACAGCGACATCAACGGCAAAATCATTGGCCTGGATTATGAACTGGCGCAGCAGTTTGCCGATTACCTTGGCGTGAAGCTAAAAATCACCGTCCGCCAGAATATTAACCAGCTGTTTGATGACCTCGATAACGACGATGCCGATATGCTCGCCGCCGGGCTGGTCTATAACAGCGAGCGCAGCAAGAACTACCAGCCGGGCCCGACCTACTACTCCGTTTCGCAGCAGCTGGTTTACCGCGTCGGCAGCCTGCGCCCGCGCTCGCTGGCCTCGATTAACGATACGCAGCTGACGATTGCGCCCGGTCACGTGGTAATTGAGGATCTGCGGGAACTCAAGGAGAAGAAATTTCCCGACCTGAGCTGGACGGTGGATCCGAAACTCGGCACGACGGAGCTGCTGGAGCAGGTAAAAGACCAGAAAGTCCCCTACACCATCGCCGATTCGGTCGCGATCAGCCTGTTCCAGCGCGTGCATCCTGAAATCGCCGTGGCGCTGGACGTCACCGACGAGCAGCCCGTCACCTGGTTTAGCCAGCTTGATGACGATCAGACCCTTTCTGCCGCGATGCTCGATTTCTTCAACACCATCAATGAAGACGGTACCCTGGCGCGGCTTGAGGAGAAGTACCTCGGCCACGGTGATGACTTTGACTACGTTGATACCCGCAGCTTCCTGCGCGCGGTAGACAGCGTCCTGCCGGACCTGCAGCCGCTGTTCGAAAAATATGCCCAGGAGATTGACTGGAAGCTGCTGGCGGCCATTTCGTATCAGGAATCCCACTGGGATACTCAGGCCACGTCCCCGACTGGCGTACGTGGTTTGATGATGTTAACCAAAAACACCGCGCTGAGCCTGGGCGTGAATGACCGCACCGATGCGGAACAGAGCATCAGCGGCGGCGCGCGCTATCTGCAGGATATGATGGCCAAAGTCCCGGAAACGGTGCCGGAAGAGGAGCGGATCTGGTTCGCGCTGGCGGCTTACAATATGGGCTACGCGCACATGCTTGATGCGCGAGCGCTGACGGCCAAAACAAAAGGCAACCCGGACAGCTGGTCAGACGTTAAGCAGCGGCTGCCGCTGCTCAGCCAGAAGCCATGGTACAACAAGCTGACATACGGCTACGCGCGCGGGCATGAAGCCTACGCCTACGTGGAAAATATCCGTAAATATCAGATAAGCCTGGTCGGGTATCTGCTGGAGAAAGAGAAAGAGGCGACGGAGGCCAACCAGCTGGCGCAAAGCTACCCGGTCGTGGCGCCGGACGAGCTTAATCGCCCGACAGCTTCAATTCTGCCTTTTGCTGCTTTTTCTGCTGACGGCGCATTCGAAAGAAATCGCTTAATAGTCCCGAACACTCTGGTGCAAGCACCCCGCCGATAGTTTTCACCTGGTGGTTCATTCCCGGGTGACCGAGCACGTCCATCAGGGAACCGGCCGCACCGGTTTTTTCATCCCGCGCACCGAAGACCAGGGTACCGATCCGGCTGTGCACCATCGCGCCGGAACACATCACGCACGGCTCCAGCGTCACGTACAGCGTGGTGTCAAGCAGGCGATAGTTTTGCAGCACCAGCCCTCCCTGACGAAGCGCCATGATTTCGGCGTGCGCGGTAGGATCATGGCGACCAATCGGACGGTTCCACCCTTCACCAATCACCTGGTTATTGTGGACCAGCACGGCGCCCACGGGCACTTCGCCCTCGTCCCAGGCACGCTGAGCCAGCTTAAGCGCATGGCGCATCCAGTATTCATGGTCAAGTTCAGGGTTGGACAACGGTTGATACTCCAGTCGAAAAGCGGGCGCATTATACACGCCGATTATGGATAAGACTATTCGAGTTGCTGGAGTTCACCTGATGGCGTAACGCGCCAGCGATGCTGGCAAAAATAGAGCAGCGGGTTGTCCTGTTTGCTGTCGCTGTAGCCGCTGTACAGGCGCAGCGGCGTACCGATGCGTTTCTCCAGCTGGACCACTTTTTCATGCCCCAGGCAGCGCAGGGTCAGCACCCAGCCGCCGTAGCCGCGGGCAATTTGCGTGGCAATAAGATTCACGCGCGGAAGCCAGGGCGTATCAAAGTAGACCTGTTCAACCAGCGTCTGCGGGGAGCCGGTAATCAGCCAGATGTCGGCATCGTTCGCGTCGAGATAGGCAGTGAGGCGCGCCTGCACCACCGGAAAGGCGGCAACGTGGCCGCGAAACCAGTGCGCAAAATCCTTTTCGAGCCGTTTGAGCCGCGCCTCGCTGTGCCCAAAGGTACATCCCCACAGCAGCAGGCTCATCGGCCATCGCGCCGCGCGGCCTTTCGCCAGCAGCGCGATCCCGATAACCGGTAAGAGCGGCAGCACGAGCAGCGCATTCAGGGGCTGACGCCGCAGCAGGTAGCGCATAAACGTACCGAACATATCCTGCTGATGCAGCGTGCCATCGAGGTCGAAAAAGACAATGCGACGCGCGTGATTTGCCAAATCTTACTCCTCTGGGTCGTTGAATCCTAATAGCCAGGTAAACAGGAACCCGGCGATCACCGCTACTAAATAGCCTAACAGATAGAGCATCACTTTTCCGGTCACGATGGTTAATGCGAGCGGTAAACCCGAAATGCCAAAGGTAATCACGGTGGCGACCTTCCAGTAGCTGATCAGCGCCCCGCCTACCGCGCCGCCCAGACAGGCGGCGAGGAAAGGTTTACCCAGCGGCAGCGTGACGCCAAAAATCAGCGGCTCGCCGATGCCGAGCAGGCCGACCGGGAGCGCGCCTTTAATCACCTTTTTCAGACGCGCGTTGCGGGTTTTCATCAGTACGGCTATCGCCGCGCCGACCTGCCCCACGCCCGCCATCGACAGAATAGGCAGAAGCGCGTTATAGCCGTGCGCCTGCACCAGCTCGACGTGGATCGGCACCAGACCCTGATGCAGACCGGTCAGCACCAGCGGCAGGAAGGTGCCCGACAGCACCGCGCCCACTAATAACCCACCACGGTCAATTGCCAGAGACGCGCCGTGAGCAATGGCTTCCGAGATCCACCCGCCTAACGGCTGGAGGGCAACAATCGCTACGCTACCGGTAATGAGCGTAGTCAGCAGCGGGTTGAGAATCAGCTCAATCGAGCCAGGCAAAACCGCGCGCAGCCTTTTCTCGATCCAGCACATCAGGATAACCACCAGCAGTACCGCAATTACCCCACCGCGGCCGGGCTGGAGCGCCTCGCCAAACAGCGTGATCTGCGCCAGCTGCGGGCTGGACAAGATGCCCGCCATCACGCCGCCCATCGCCAGCGATCCGCCAAATACCTTCGCGGTATTCACCCCCACCAGAATGTTCATGATGGCGAACACCGCGCTGCCGAAGATCCCGAGAATCCCCAGCAGGTTCGGATACTGCGTGGCGAAATCCCCGACAATATCCGGCCGCTTAAGGATGTTGATGATCCCGGTGATCAGGCCTGAGGCGATAAACGCCGGGATCAGCGGAATAAAGACGTTTGCCAGCTGTCGCAGCGCGTCGCTCATCGGGGCTTTGTATTTGGCCTTTGCCTGCGCTTTGGTGCGTTCCGCATCGTCGATCGACACGCTTGCGCCGCCGCCCATCAGCGCGCGCATGGCATCAACCACCTGCGCCGCCTTGCCGGGCCCGACGATCAGCTGATGCTGCTGGCCCTGTTTCACATAGCCGCTGACGCCGGAAAGCTGCTTCAGGCGCGGTACGTCAAGCTGGTCGTCGTTATGCACCTCGACGCGCACGCGCGTCATGCAGTTTTCGAGACGCTGAATATTTTTTTCCCCACCAATCCCCTGCAGGATATCGCTGGCGAGCGCTGCTGTTTTGTCCATAGACGCCTCTGTTAGTTTTCTAATGCCGCCCGTAAGAAGCCGTTATGCGCAGCGAGTCTGGCTCTCGCGCTCGCCGCATCCAGCCCGCTTAAGATCATCAGAATGGCCGGTTTCACATCGTGATCGGTCTGTTTGAGTACCGCTTCAGCCTCTTCGCGGCCTGCGCCCGTCGCTTCCATTACCATGCGGCAGGCTCTGTCCACCAGCTTGACGTTGGTGGCCTGCATATCCACCATCAGGTTCTGATACACCTTGCCGAACTTCACCATCGCGCCGGTGGAGATCATATTGAGCACCAGCTTTTGCGCGGTCCCGGACTTCAGGCGCGTAGAGCCGGTGAGCGCTTCCGGCCCGACCACCGGAGAGATGGCGATAGCGGCCACCTGCGCAATCGGTGAGCCCGGGTTACAGGAGATGGCGACCGTGGTGCAGCCGATCTGCCTGGCGTACTCCAGCCCGCCAATCACGTACGGCGTGCGCCCGGATGCCGCCAGCCCGACCACCAGATCCTTCGCCGTCAGATTAATATCCTTGAGGTCATCCTCACCCAGCTGTTTGTTATCTTCCGCCCCTTCCACGGCCTTCAGCAGCGCGCCGGGCCCGCCGGCAATCAGCCCGACCACCAGACCATGCGGCACCCCAAAGGTTGGCGGACATTCTGAGGCATCCAGCACCCCAAGACGCCCGCTGGTGCCTGCCCCCATGTAAATAATGCGCCCCCCGGCCTTGAGGGCCGCCGCCGCGGCATCGACCGCCTTCGCCACCTCAGGTAATGTCTCTTTCACTGCCTGCGCGACCAGCGTATCCTGTTGATTAAAGCGGTTAACCAGCTCCAGGGTGGAGAGCGCGTCCAGATCCATGGTTTGCGGGTTACGTGTTTCAGAAACAAGTGAGCCAAGATTCATTTTTGTACCTCAAGAATTTTTAATTCATAATAATCACACTATAATGGAATATAAAATTCATTCAGGCGAGCAAAATTCGTATTTGCGCAGATAATCACATTTTCGCCAGGAGACCGTATGAACTGTTTAATTCGCATTCGCCAGCGCTATGCCGGCTTTGCCCAAAGCGACAAGAAGCTGGCGGATTTTCTGCTTTCTCAACCCGATCGCGCGCGCCATCTCAGCTCGCAGCAGCTGGCGAGTGAAGCCGGGGTGAGCCAGTCCAGCGTGGTGAAATTTGCCCAGAAGATTGGCTTTAAGGGATTCCCGGCTCTCAAGCTGGCGATCAGTGAAGCGCTGGTGAGCAACCCCAACCCGCAGTCAATGCCGGTGCATAATCAGATCCGCGGTGATGACCCGATGCGGCTGGTCGGCGAAAAGCTGATCAAAGAGAACGTGGCGGCCATGCATGCGACGCTCGATGTGAACACGGAAGAGAAGCTGCTGGAGAGCGTGGCGATGCTGCGCGGCGCGCGGCGGATTATTCTGACCGGCATCGGCGCGTCCGGCCTTGTGGCGCGGAATTTTGGCTGGAAGCTGACAAAAATTGGCCTTAACGCCATCGTCGAGCAGGATATGCACGCCCTGCTGGCGACCGTGCAGGCAATGGATCCTGACGATCTGCTGCTGGCGATCTCCTACTCCGGCGAGCGCCGTGAAATCAACATGGCCACCGATGAAGCGCTGCGCGTCGGCGGTAAAATTCTGGCGATCACCGGCTTTACGCCGAATGCCCTGCAGCAGCGGGCGACGCGCTGTTTATATACCATTGCCGAAGAGCAGGCCACGCGCAGCGCGGCGATCTCGTCCACCAGTGCGCAAATGATGCTGACGGATCTGCTGTTTATGGCGCTGGTGCAGCAGGATCTGGAGCACGCGCCAGAGCGCATTCGCCACAGCGAAGAACTGGTAAAGAAACTGGTTTGACGCGTATAATGCCCGCCCAGTTTGTGTTGTTTCTGAGAATTTCCTGATGGCGCTGTTAATTACCAAAAAATGCATCAATTGCGATATGTGCGAGCCCGAATGCCCAAACCAGGCGATTTCGATGGGCGACAGCATTTATGAGATTAACAGCGACCGCTGCACGGAATGCATCGGTCACTATGAGACGCCGACCTGCCAGAAGGTGTGCCCGATCCCGAATACCATCCTGAAGGATCCGGCACACGTCGAGAGCGAAGAGCAGCTGTGGGATAAGTTTGTCCTGATGCACCACGCGGACAAGCTTTAACTTTCGATAATCACCGTTGCGCTGGCGTAGTGGCGTTCATCCGCGATCGTCACGTGCATATGATTCACGCCCAGCTTCTCCGCCAGCTTTTGCGCCTCGCCCCATAAACGCAGGCGTGGCTTACCCAGCTCATCGTTAAACACTTCAAACTGGTTAAACGCCAGGCCGTTACGAATGCCGGTCCCGAAGGCTTTGGCCGCCGCCTCTTTTACCGCAAAGCGCTTCGCCAGAAAACGCACCGGCTGCTGATGCGCTTCCCAGATGGCCCACTCGTTATCGCTTAGCACCCGTCTTGCGAGGCGATCGCCGCTACGGGCGATCACCGCTTCAATGCGGGCTATTTCTACGATATCGGTGCCTAAGCCCAGAATGGCCATTACTGACGCGCTTCCAGCATCAGGCGTTTCATTTCTGAGACCGCCTCTTTCAGGCCGCTCATCACCGCACGGCCAATAATGGCGTGGCCGATATTCAGCTCGTGCATTTCCGGAATGGCGGCAATGGCCTTCACGTTATGGTAGGTCAGGCCGTGACCGGCGTTAACCTTCAGGCCCAGGCTCGCCGCGTAGGTGGCCGCTTTGGCGATGCGCGCCAGCTCTTTCGCCTGCTCTTCATCGTTTTTGGCATCGGCATAGCAGCCGGTGTGAATTTCGATATACGGTGCGCCCACGTCGGCTGCCGCTTTAATCTGGGTGAAATCGGCGTCAATAAACAGAGAAACCAGAATACCGGCATCCGCCAGGCGCGTGCAGGCATCGCGCATTTTCTCGAGCTGACCCGCCACATCCAGACCCCCTTCGGTGGTCACTTCCTGACGTTTTTCCGGCACCAGGCAGCAGAAGTGCGGCTGCGTCTCGCAGGCAATCGCCAGCATCTCTTCCGTGACCGCCATCTCCAGATTCATACGGGTGTCCAGCGTCTGGCGCAGAATGCGCACGTCGCGATCGGTGATGTGGCGACGGTCTTCACGCAGGTGAACGGTAATGCCGTCGGCGCCAGCCTGTTCGGCGATAAACGCCGCCTGAACCGGATCGGGATACGCCGTACCGCGCGCATTACGCAGCGTGGCGATGTGATCGATGTTGACGCCTAACAGTAATTCAGCCATGACAATCCTCGGTTTTCTTTTCGATTCTGTGGTCTAACGTTTCGGCACAAACTGCCTGAATAATTCGCGGCTCTTTAAGGGCTTGCCGCCAAGATACGGCTTGAGGGCAATCCGGGTAAAGCGTTTTGCTGCGCGCAGGGTATCCCGATCGGGAAACTCGCGCTCATACAGCGCCCGGAGCTGGCGCCCGGTAAAGGTGCTGTTGTCGATCACGATGCTGGCAATAAAGCCCTTTTCTTCGCGGTAGCGGTAGGTCATGGTGTCTTCAACTTCGTCACCGCTGCCCGCACAGTGCAGAAAATCGACCCCGTACCCAAGATGGCCCAGCAGCGCCAGTTCAAAACGCCGCAAGGCGGGTTCGGGCGTGTCGGTTGCGCCAGCCAGCGCCTGGATACAGTGCAGATAATCGAAGAAAAGTTCAGAGAAGCGGGTCTCATGTTCAAGAACCCGTGAGATGAGTTCGTTGACGTACAGACCGCTGTAGAGCGCGATACCGGAGAGAGGAAGCGCCAGGGAGACGGCTTCGGCGCTGCGCAGGGTTTTCACTTCCCCTCGCCCACTGAAGCGCACCAGCAGCGGCGTGAAGGGCTGTAAGGCACCTTTCAGATTAGAACGTTTGGAACGTGCGCCTTTCGCAACAAGGCGCACGCGGCCGGACTCTTCCGTGAAGACGTCCAGCATCAGGCTGGTTTCGCTCCAGGGACGACTATGCAGGACGAAGGCGCGCTGCCATCCTTCCATATGCGCGTCGTCTTGATTTACTGGTCTTCGCCGTAACCGAGGCTGCGCAGCGCACGCTCATCATCGGCCCAGCCAGATTTCACTTTCACCCACAGTTCGAGGTGAACCGGCGCTTCGAACATCTCCATCATGTCCTTACGGGCTTCAATACCGATGGTTTTGATCTTGGCGCCTTTGTTGCCGATCACCATCTTCTTCTGACCTTCGCGCTCAACGAGGATCAGGCCGTTGATGTCGTAGCCGCCGCGATCGTTGCTCTGGAAACGCTCGATCTCCACCGTTACGGAGTATGGCAGTTCGGCGCCCAGGAAACGCATCAGCTTTTCACGGATGATTTCAGACGCCATAAAGCGCTGAGAACGATCGGTAATGTAGTCTTCCGGGAAGTGGTGAATCGCCTCCGGCAGATGCTTACGTACGATGCCCGCGATGGTGTCCACGTTCAGGCCGGTCTCAGCAGACAGCGGCACGATGTCAAGGAAGTTCATCTGGCTACCGAGCCACTGCAGATGCGGCAGCAGGTCGGCCTTTTCCTGCACGTTGTCAACTTTGTTGACCGCGAGGATGACCGGCGTTTTGCCGTCACGCAGCTTGTTCAGCACCATCTCGTCGTCCGGCGTCCAGCGGGTGCCTTCAACAACGAAAATCACCAGCTCCACGTCGCCAATCGAGCTGCTCGCCGCCTTGTTCATCAGACGGTTGATGGCGCGCTTCTCTTCCATGTGCAGGCCCGGGGTATCGACGTAGATCGCCTGATACGCGCCTTCAGTATGGATGCCGACGATGCGGTGACGCGTGGTCTGCGCCTTACGCGAGGTGATTGAAATCTTCTGCCCAAGCAGATTATTCAACAGGGTGGATTTGCCAACGTTCGGACGTCCGACGATGGCAATAAATCCGCAATAGGTTTTGTCTTCGCTCATTCCAGCTCCAGCATTTTTAACGCCTGTTCGGCGGCAGCCTGTTCAGCCTTACGACGGCTTGAACCCGTGCCCACCACCGGTTCACTCAGGCCACTGACCTGGCAATGGATGGTAAATTCCTGATCGTGCGCTTCGCCACGGACCTGCACCACCAGATAAGATGGCAGCGGCAGATGGCGACCCTGCAAATATTCCTGCAGACGCGTTTTCGGATCTTTTTGTTTATCGCCCGGGCTAATTTCGTCCAGACGGGTTTGATACCAGTTGAGGATCAGCTTTTCGACGGTCTGGATATCGCTGTCCAGGAACACACCACCAATTAATGCTTCGACCGTATCGGCAAGAATAGATTCGCGACGGAAGCCGCCGCTTTTCAGTTCACCCGGCCCAAGACGCAGACATTCGCCCAGCTCAAATTCGCGCGCGATTTCCGCAAGGGTATTACCCCGAACCAGCGTGGCACGCATGCGGCTCATATCACCTTCATCCACGCGCGGGAAGCGATGATAAAGCGCATTCGCAATCACGAAACTTAAAATAGAGTCGCCTAAAAACTCGAGGCGCTCATTATGTTTGCTGCTGGCACTGCGGTGGGTTAATGCCTGTTGCAACAACTCCTGATGATGAAAAGTGTAGCCCAGCTTCCGTTGAAGCCGATTAATTACGATGGGGTTCATGCGATACCAATAAATGAATGCGTCAAAAATGCAGCACACGAAACCGACCTGAGAAAACCAACGCGGTTTCGTGTGCCGTGGCACCCTTGCAGGGCCAACCTTAAACTTCGGGGGAATATTCTATACACAACGACAGGGGATGTCGTTAGTTCAAAGAGATTTATCGGTGAAATAATTCGTGTAGCCGCGTTAATTAGCGGCTACACGTTCAATTAGCGAGAATTAGTGGATTCCGCCAATACGATTCAGGCGTACGCCGGTCGGCCATTCGCCTTCCTGCTTCTCAAAACTCATCCAGATTGCGGTGGCTTTACCCACCAGATTCGCTTCCGGCACAAATCCCCAGTATCGGCTGTCCGCAGAATTATCGCGGTTGTCACCCATCATGAAGTAATGGCCTGGCGGTACAATCCAGCTCGCCAGCTGCTGGCCCGGCTGGCGATAGTACATTCCAACCTGATCCTGCGCGATGGGCACGGTGAGGATACGGTGCGTCACGTCGCCCAGCGTCTCTTTGCGCTCAACCAGACGGATGCCGTTCTCTTTGGTTTCGCCTTTCGGTACCTGGAAGAATCCGCTGGTCGCTTCGCCGCCGTTACGACGGGCAAAGGTCTGCACAAAATCACTTGGCTCAACGTTTGAGTAGGTGATTGGCAGCGCGTTTTCACATGCGGTACCGGAGCTGCAGCCCGGCTGAACGGTGACTTCTTTTGCAACCGGATCGTAGGTTACTTTGTCACCCGGCAGACCTACCGCGCGCTTGATGTAGTCCAGGCGCGGATCTTCCGGATATTTGAACACCACGATGTCGCCACGTTTCGGATGACCGGTTTCGATCAGCGTTTTCTGGTAGATAGGATCTTTGATGCCGTAGGCAAACTTCTCCACCAGAATAAAATCACCGATCAGCAGCGTTGGCATCATTGAACCGGACGGGATCTGGAAGGGCTCGTAAATAAACGAACGCACCACCAGCACAATCGCCAGCACCGGAAATACCGACGCGCCCGTTTCCAGCCAGCCCGGTTTCGGGCCGACTTTCTTCAGGGTTTTCGCGTCCAGCTGGTCGCCGGTGGCTGCCTGTGCGGCAGCCTGACGTTCACGACGTTTTGGGGCGAAGATAAATTTATCCAGACACCACAGCAGACCTGTCACCAGGGTAGCAATGACCAGGATCAGGGCAAACATGTTCGCCATGCCAACTCCTTAGGGTTATTTGCCGTCTTTACCAACATGAAGAATGGCAAGGAATGCTTCCTGCGGCAGCTCGACGTTACCGACCTGCTTCATACGCTTCTTACCTTCTTTCTGCTTCTGCAGCAGCTTTTTCTTACGGCTGACGTCACCGCCATAGCACTTCGCCAGAACGTTTTTACGCAGCTGTTTCACGGTGGAGCGCGCGATAATGTGGTTGCCAATGGCCGCCTGAATCGCGATATCGAACTGCTGACGCGGGATCAGATCTTTCATCTTCTCAACCAGCTCGCGGCCACGGTACGGCGCATTATCGTTGTGGGTGATCAGCGCCAGCGCATCCACACGCTCGCCGTTGATCAGCACGTCCACGCGCACCATGTTAGAAGCCTGGAAGCGTTTGAAGTTGTAGTCCAGTGACGCATAGCCACGGGAGGTGGACTTCAGACGGTCGAAGAAATCGAGGACCACTTCCGCCATCGGGATTTCGTAGGTCAGCGCCACCTGGTTACCGTGGTAAACCATGTTGGTCTGCACGCCGCGCTTCTCAATACACAGCGTAATGACGTTACCCAGGAACTCCTGCGGCAGCAGCATGTGACACTCGGCAATCGGCTCACGCAGCTCGTGAATATTGTTCAGCGGCGGCAGCTTGGACGGGCTATCGACGTAGATCACTTCTTTCGAGGTGGTTTCAACTTCATAGACTACGGTTGGTGCCGTGGTGATCAGGTCCAGATCGTATTCACGCTCCAGACGCTCCTGAATAATCTCCATGTGCAGCAGACCGAGGAAGCCACAGCGGAAGCCGAAGCCCAGCGCCGTTGAGCTTTCTGGCTCGTAGAACAGGGAGGCATCGTTCAGGCTCAGCTTACCGAGCGCATCACGGAAGTTTTCATAGTCGTCAGAGCTGACCGGGAACAGGCCCGCATAAACCTGCGGCTTCACCTTTTTGAAGCCTGGCAGCGCTTTATCTGCCGGGTTACGCGCACCGGTCAGGGTATCGCCCACCGGCGCGCCGAGGATGTCTTTAATAGCACAAACCAGCCAGCCTACCTCGCCGCACGTCAGCTCGGTACGGTCAACCTGTTTTGGCGTGAAGATACCCAGACGGTCAGCGTTGTAGACCTGCCCGGTACTCATCACCTTAATTTTGTCGCCTTTACGCATGGTGCCGTTTTTAATACGCACCAGCGAGACAACGCCCAGGTAGTTATCGAACCAGGAGTCGATAATCAGCGCCTGCAGCGGGGCATCCGGATCGCCTTCCGGGGCCGGAATATCACGCACCAGGCGTTCCAGCACGTCGGTCACGCCGACGCCGGTTTTTGCGGAGCAGCGCACCGCATCGGTCGCGTCAATGCCGACGATATCTTCAATCTCTTCCGCCACGCGCTCAGGATCGGCGGCAGGCAGGTCGATCTTGTTCAGAACCGGCACAACTTCGAGATCCATTTCCATCGCGGTATAGCAGTTTGCCAGGGTCTGGGCTTCTACGCCCTGCCCGGCATCCACCACCAGCAGCGCGCCTTCACAGGCCGCAAGCGAGCGTGAAACCTCATAGGAGAAGTCAACGTGGCCTGGGGTGTCGATAAAGTTCAGCTGATAGGTTTCGCCATCAGCCGCTTTGTAATCCAGCGTGACGCTCTGCGCCTTGATGGTGATACCACGTTCGCGTTCCAGGTCCATGGAGTCCAGAACCTGGGCTTCCATTTCACGATCAGACAGGCCACCGCAAATCTGGATAATACGGTCAGACAGCGTCGACTTACCGTGGTCAATGTGAGCAATAATGGAGAAGTTTCTTATGTTCTTCATAAATATGAATTTTTTAACTCGCTATGCAGATAATTGGTTCTTGATGGACACAGCGGTGGACATCCCACAGTAACTACCCCATCAACGACTGGCCTGCATATTACACTGTAGCGCCGAAATCGTCAGCATACGATCTCTTCATTAACATACGATGTTACATCACCGGGCAGTCGTCGAACTCGGCAGACCGAGCGTCGTTAATGGTGTACGTGATCACCCCAAATACCGGACGCGAAGTATCGGATACCTCATCCTTATCTGGCAACCTCTCACGTTTACCGTTCTCCAGGTTTTCCAGATGTGGCTGCGGGTGTATGCGATACCGCTTAATCCTGAACTCCCCGCTATCTGTGCAAACCAGCAATGAACCGTCACATGGAGACAGTGACGCGTCGACAACCAGTAAAGCACCGTTGAGTATCCCTTCCCGGTAATGCGTTGCTCCGGCCCGCATAAAGTACGTAGCTGCTGGCCTGGTTATGATGCACTCATCAAGCGATATACGCTGTTCAACGTAATCTGTAGCCGGCGAAGGAAAGCCCATTAGAATACCCTCCCCATGTTACGTAAGATCCAGTAACGGTTGTCTCTACCGTCTGTCGTCTTATCCGCAAAGCCTGGCTGGTTGCGCTCTATCCACAAATTTGCATCAGAGCGGGTAAAGTGCCAGTTAAAGCCCCGCAACTTCTCTATGAATCTGTCTGTTTTCAAGTAGCGGTAGCCTTTTGGGTTCAGCTCTATTGCCGCAATAAAAGCAGCACGAATATCCGGTTGACGAGGCATGAACGTACCCTCATTCGCCTATTTACTGTATTCATATACAGTAGTATTTTTAGGTTCATAGATCAAGTCAGCACGAGGATGGAGAGTAATGTTCATTGAGCTGGTTTATGACAAGCGAAATGTAGAGGGGCTCGAAGGGGCCAGAGAAATTATTCTGGCCGAGCTGACGAAGCGGGTGCACCAGATTTTCCCTGATGCCGAAGTGAAAGTGAAGCCGATGCAGGCAAACGGCCTGAATAGCGATGCCAGCAAAAGTGATCGCGAAAAACTGAACCGCATGCTGGAGGAAATGTTCGAAGAATCCGATATGTGGTTGGTTTCAGAGTTCCCGACTGTTCGCCAGGTTGGCCTGTAAATCTTGTTCGGATAATATTCCC
>NZ_JBJHHG010000020.1:0-103347 GCF_045257065.1 Enterobacter sp. PP-008-ECC_S150
AAAATAAACATATAAAAAAGAGGTAGTATTACCTCTTTTTTGATTTTAAATTTAGCCTTTCCCAACAAGCCTCTTTAACCCACTTACTAAAATTTCCTTTCCCCGCAGCCTTCTCAATCTGCTCCAAAAGCTCATCCTCGAACCGGATGTTCTTCATCGTGCTCTTGGTGCGGTCAAAATTTGGTTTCTTTTTTTCTTGCATGGTAGGTACCACTTCGGTTAGTTTATCTGCATGTGGTACCTACCACATGGATTCGAAATTCTGTCAACGCCCAGCAGTGTTGGAGCACTAAAGGGCGTCTAACCTCACCAACTATCAAGGAGTTGATTATGGCTGATTCGCATTCTACCCCAGACACCGACCAATCCGGAACCGAGCGTTCGTTAATTGTGGGATATCGCCCGAATGTTTTCGACAAATCCACGCCCAATATCATTCTGTCCGGCAAATGGCTGCGCGCGGCGGGTTTTGATACTGGACAGCAGGTCACGGTCAAGGTGATGAAAGGGTGCATCGTTCTGGTGGCGTATAACGAGCAGGAGCAGCGGTTACAGGATGATTATAAGCGGACGAAGGCGAAGCTTATTGAGATAGAGGACGCGCTTGCAGCGATCCAAGCTCCGCGTCCAGGAAAGCGCCTCGCAAAATTAAATACAAGCCACCTGGTTTAGCGACTGTTTCTGGCATACAACCCGCCGGGCGCGTTAGACGATGTAGATGGGAGAGGACATGCAGAGAAAGTCGCAACCCAATCTCCCTGTTCGAACCATCAATTAGTATCTCATAAATAGAATTTCTGATGGCGAATTGATCAGCATCCAACTAGCCGGAAATTCCGGGTAGTTGGTCATGAAAGGAGACATCAAATTTCCAGTGAGAAATCACTACAATCTCAAAGCAACACTCGTAGTTACGCTCAGCTCGTGGCACCCAGTTTCACCTTTACCGGCCATACGGCTAACAACGGATCTAACCCCTTCATTCTCACGCTCATACAATATCTAAATTAATAGCCAACAATTATTCACAATAAATATAATGCGAAGGTTAAAATATCTGTATTTTTTATTAAAGATAAATTATTGCGATATGCATCACAGCAGAACTCCAATATTAATAGAAACTTGTACCTATGTTTACTGTTAAAGAGTGCAATATGTATTATAGCGACTCATTAATAACATCAATAGATGCTCATAAAATATTGGCTTTAAAGTTAGAACATGCCTTAACTGGCGTAAAAGATGAAGTATTAAAGCAAGCACAGCTGTTAGATGATGGGGCAACACGATTAAGCTATCAACTTTCGTGCTTTACTGAAAACTATCAGGACGTATGTTTACGATTACGCAAAGAAGACTCAAGATTTTTGATAGGTATCGTCCAGTTAATAAAACACAGAGAAGTTATCTTTAAGATGCTCTATATTTATATTAAAAGTCTATTAAGCAACAAGAGTGAAAAAAGAATACATAACATACAACGAAATCTTATGTACTTGGGCGTATCAATTTCATCATCGATGCTCTCCAGCCAGGCTTTTATATATTCGGCAACTATTGCAATTTGTAGTAGTGTTCATACCAACATTTGGATGAAAGAAAAGATCACATCGTTTTCTACTTATGCTGTCCTTGGTTTAAAAGTTTATGGCATCGTTGAGCAAGCATCCAGAAGCGCCAACCATCTAAAAAACTATAATGCTTATTATTATAATCTCCTTTATCAGGAAGAGCTTGATATGATGTTTTTCTTGATTGAGCCCATAATAATGAGGTCCCCCATACTTAACCAAGCCTATGCTTCAGACAGCGACATTGCATACGCGATTTCAAGGATGATAAAGGGATGATTAAAGCTATTAAAGACTGGCTAAAAGGCCAACTCATATTTTTCCTTAGAGGCGCAACTCCCCTTTTATTCGTCATAATATTTGCACTATTTGCCGTAACCTGGCTACCCGAAAAAATCGCAATGAATGCAACATGGTCAGTTGTAGTTATTGTAGGCCTCTATATCCTTTCACGCAAAAAAAGATAATTACTATTTAACAGGAGTAAATTATGTCAATTCCCGCACATCTGTGGTTGTTTGATGAAAATGGCTCGCCCATAGTTGGTCCATCCTTACTGCCAGCGAGATTAGGATCGTTTGAAATCCGTTCAGTTATCCATCAGGTATGGATCCCTGAGAGCTCGCATACTGGTCGTTTGACAGGCACGAGAGTTCATTCCCCCTTAAATTTGCATAAGGAATTTGATGCTGCAACGCCTGTTTTATATCGTGCTATGTGTGAAGGAAGAATATTAAAAAAAGCAGAATTGAAAATGTATCGAATTATTGACCAGGGCGTTGAGAGTGAGTATTTCAATATGATAATGGAGAACGTGAAGATCACCTCTATATCACCCCTGCTGCATCCCACCGGCTTGACGAGCACGCATCTCGAAGATATTCAACTCCGGTACGAGAAGATTACATGGAAGCATTGCGATGGGAACATTCTCTACACTGACGAATGGAATAACCGAGCTACGTATTAGGGTATCTAAAATGAAAGTACTGTTAATTTTGGCTGCACTTCTATTCCTGGTTCAAAATACATCAGCAGCCCAAATGTCCGGCTTCGCAGCCAGATATTATCAGGATGATGGAACAACGTCGGAAGAACCCACAGAAGTGCCCCTCTATCCCACTATTACCATCGGTAAGAAAACCGTGCAAATGGAGGATATTCATCTGGCAGACATCTCCAGCACACCAGTCAATAAAGACAGTTCCGCACGCTGGGTCTGCCTTCATGACGACGATGACACGAATTACTGGTTCATTTCCGATAACGAAATGGGTGCAGGATTGTTAACTGCGCTAGTAATAGCTAGGGATGGCACCCATAAAGAGTGTGCAAAAACTACGGAACCTGTCAGCGTCTCAGTCGCCAATGTTCCATTGTTGAATGCTACTCACGGAAATTTAGTTAAATTGTTTGGCAGGAAAGAGATCGTCAAAAAGAAAGCGGTGCTTTTTTATCAGGAAACACCTGTACAGAATGGATTCATCCAGAGTAATACGGTCTCTTATTACTTCGATGGCGAAAAAGTGCGTGGGGTAATCATTGGGCAAATTACCAGTAACTAGATTGCTGACATCCTCTTCCTGGTGAAGAGGGTGTTAAGCCTGCCCACCCAACCGCATATGCAGCAACGGAAACGCATTCCCCTGCCCGTCCAGTTCCGAGCGTCCGACCTGCTTAAACCCCATATGGCGATAAAACGCGACGCCATGGGGGTTCTGCTCATTCACGTCTTCACGTCGACTTCATTCGCGCCGAACGCTGCGATGGCGTGTTGCAGCAGCAGTTTACCGACGCCTTTTCCCCGGCTCGTGTCATCCACAAACAGCATCTCAATACGGTTTTCATCGACACCGAAAAAGCCGTGAATAACGCCCTTTTCATCACGGGCAATGAAAACGTTGAGGTTGGGCAGATAGGCATTGAGCAATAGCGGACGCAGCGCCGCAATATCGCTTTCCTGTAAAAAGTGATGGGTGGCGCGCACGGAGGATTCCCAGATCGCGACGAGACGTTCAAACTGTTCAGACACTGCGGTTTCAATTTTCATGCGGGGATCATCTTCGGCTCGCTGTGATAAATCAACCTATTCTCCGCTTCCACCCACTTAACTTTCCCTCTTTCCGTGTCGCTCTGGATCGATAACGATACGGAGCGCCCCGATGAAAAAACTCACCCTACTGATGTTAACCACCTGGATGCTGACCGGCTGTGCCGCCATCTTCGGCAGCAATGAAGAAACCGTCACCATCAGCAGCACGCCGGACAACGTCCCGTTTGCAGTCATCGACCGCACCGGCGCCATCACCGCCACCGGCGTCACGCCGAAAACCCTCGCGCTGAAGAAATCCGACGGCAGCTATTTCGGCAAGCGCGAGTACTCGCTCACGCTCAGGCAGCCAGGCTACTACTCTGCCAGCATGCCGCTGGCGTACCGCTTTAGCCGCTGGTACACGCTGGGGAACGTCATCTTCCTGGGCGTGCCGGGCTGGCTGATCGTCGATCCGTTTTTCGGCGGCATGTATACGCTGAAGGAAGATTCGGTTCACGTCATCCTGCGTCCCTGCCCGCGCGGACCGTTTAGCGACATGTGCAGCTAGCGCGCTACTGCTTCACCCAGACCAGCTGGTCAACCCGGAAGCCCAGACTGCGCGCGGTGTTCAGGTAATCCTGCTTCACCGCATCCGGGATGGTTGGCGTGCGCGACAAAATCCACAGGTAATCGCGGTTCGGGCCGCTGACCAGCGCGTACTGGTACTTGTCGTCCAGCCTGATCACGTTATACCCCCCGTAGAACGGGCCGAAGAAGGAGACCTTCAGCGCGGCCGTGGTCGGCTCGCCGGTGAAGTACGCTTTCCCTTCGCTCTCGTTCCACTTGTTTTTCACCGGATCGTAACCCCGGTTGAGCACGCTGATCCCGCCGTCGCTGCGCTTGCCGTAGGTAGCGGTAACCTGCTCAAGACCGCGCTCAAAGCGGTTTTCCAGGCGAGCGACCTCGTACCATTTGCCGAGATAGCGGCTGGCGTCAAAACCGGAAATGGGCTGCACGCCTTTCGGCGGCGTAGGGGATTTACAGGCGACCAGCGTCAGGGCAATGGCAACACCGGTCACAACAGGCCATAGCTTCATGAGAATTCCTTTCATTTGCACGGTTGGATGTTAAGTGTAGTGCACCGTTTCGGCACTTCATCCCGTTCGGGAAAATTCGTAGTATATTGAGAGTATTCCTCCACTCTGGACACGGACATGGCTTACTCCATCGGCGAATTCGCCAGACTCAGCGGCATTACCGCCACCACCCTGCGGGCGTGGCAGCGTCGCTATGGTTTACTCAAGCCACAGCGCACGGAAGGCGGCCATCGCCAGTACAGCGATGCGGACGTCCAGCAGGCGCTGAAAATCCTCGACTGGGTCAAAAAAGGCGTCCCGATTGGCCAGGTTAAACCGCTGCTGGAACGCCCAACGCCGGGGCGGACCAACAACTGGCAAACCCTGCAGCAGAACATGCTGCAGCGCCTGCAGGACGGTAAAGTCGAGTCCCTGCGCCAGATGATTTATGACGCCGGACGTGAGTACCCAAGGCCGGAGCTGGTCGCGAACGTGCTGCGCCCGCTGCGCAGCCAGGTCTCGGCTAACGTCGCCGCCGCCATGACCCTGCGCGCGATCCTCGACGGCATCATCATCGCCTACACCTCGTTTTGTCTCGAAGGCGATAAAAAAGCGCCGGGCGACAATATTCTTCTCAGCGGCTGGCACCTCAACGACCCGTGCGAGATCTGGCTCGAAGCCTTAACGCGCACCGGGCAGGGCCACCGGATCGATATCCTGCCGGTTCCCCCTGACGCGCTGGCACCGGAGATTTTCCCGGAGCGCAAATGGGTGCTGGTCACTAGCGGCAAGCTCACCGCCGGGCGGAAAAAGCAGCTGGAGCAGTGGCAGCAGCAGGTATCGCTTGAAGTGATTATCCTCTGATCATTTTCTCCTGCGGGAATCTTCACGAAAAGTTGAATATTTTCCCGCGCCGCAGATGCTAACGTTTTCCTGTGATGAACAACTCCACAGGAAAACACCATGAAAAAAACTGCCCCTCTGCTGATCCTGGCCTCAATGGCCTTTGCCCCTGCCGCCTTTAGCGCCCCTGTCGGCACGCTAAGCGTCCACATTCTCGACCAGCAAACCGGGATGCCGCCATCCGACGTGACCGTTACGCTGGAGAAGCAGCAGCAGGATAAATGGACCCCGGTTGCCAGCGGCAAAACCGACCACGACGGACGCATCAAGTCGCTCTATCCGCAGGATCAGGACATGCAGCCCGGCGTGTATAAAGTGACCTTCAAAACCGCAGAGTACTTCCACGGCAAAAAGCTGGAGACCTTCTTCCCGGAGATCCCGGTGCTGTTTACCGTCACCCGCACCAACGAAAAGCTGCACATCCCCCTTCTGCTGAGCCAGTACGGTTACTCGACCTATAAGGGCAGTTAAGACGCATTGATTTTAAAGCAATAAAAAAAATAGTTCCGCGAATACTTGGACAAATTAGTCATGTTGTGTAAGTTTTAAGTATATGAACGGGAGGACCACACCATGACAACGAAACCTGTGCTCGGTATTAGCGGGTGTTTGACCGGATCCGCCGTACGCTTTGACGGCGGACACAAGCGTATGGGCTTCGTCATGGATGAGCTGGCCCAGTGGGTGAATTTCCGCCCCGTCTGCCCGGAAATGGCCATTGGCCTGCCGACGCCTCGCCCGGCGCTGCGTCTGATCGTGACGGACCGCGGTGAAACGCAGATGCGCTTCAGCCACGCGCCTCACGAAGACGTTACGCAGAAAATGGCGGACTTTACGGCAGATTTTTTGCCGAAAATCGGCGATCTCGCCGGTTTTATCGTCTGCGCAAAATCCCCAAGCTGCGGCATGGAGCGCGTGCGGCTGTATGATGAAAACGGCAACCGGGGCCGCAAGGAGGGGGTCGGGCTGTTCACCGCCGCCCTTCTTGAAACCTGGCCGTGGCTGCCCGTGGAGGAGGATGGACGCCTGCACGACCCGGTGCTGCGGGAAAACTTCGTCGAGCGCGTTTTTGCGCTGCATGAGCTGAACACGATTCGCGCCAACGGCCTGACCCGCCGCGCGCTGCTGGACTTTCACAGCCGCTACAAGCTTCAGCTGCTGGCGCACCATCAGGCGGGCTACCGCGAAATCGGCCCGTTCGTTGCCACGCTGCACGAGTGGGAAGATCTCGACGCCTTCTTCGTGGCCTACCGGGAAAAGCTGATGACCATCCTGAAAAAGCCGGCTTCGCGGAAGAACCACACCAACGTGCTGATGCATATTCAGGGGTACTTCCGTAACCAGCTGAACACCCGCCAGCGCGGCGAGCTGCGCGACGTGATCCTGCACTACCGCAACGGGCAGTTGCCTATCCTTGCCCCGATCACGCTGCTGAAACACTATCTGGCCGAATACCCCGACCGGTATCTGATGACGCAAAACTACTTTGATCCCTATCCTGATGATTTGGGTCTGCGTCTGGCAGTCAAGTGATCATAAAAATGCGAAGGCCCATTGACCCTTAGAGGCCCAAAGCAGTACCCCGTTTAGACGACACCCTCACTGTCGTCTCTTTTTTGCATTTTACCTAAAAGACTGTGATTATATACAGGCTTATTCTGCAAAAAGGGGCCTGTCCGTGATCAATACCCTGCACATCCAAAACTACCGCTCGATCCGCGAGATGTCGCTGGAGCTGGAGCAGCTCAACATCGTCTTCGGGCCAAACGGCACCGGGAAATCCAATATCTACAAGGCGATCCACCTGATGCACAGCGCCGCCCAGGGGCAGTTCTCCCAGGCGCTGGCGAACGAAGGCGGCATTCTGAAGGTGTTCTGGGCAGGCAAAACCCGCAGCGACCAGCTGCGGCGGATGAATCTGGCAGTGGAAACAGAGACCTACGAATATGAGCTGCAGGTCGGGTTTGTGGAGAGGCTGCCGTATCCCTCGCAGTTTCAGCTCGACCCGGTGATCAAAGAGGAGTCCATCTGGCTGAGCGGCCAGCATCGACGCCCATCGTCACAGCTGATGAAGCGTAAGAATCAGGCCGTGTTTCTGAATAACGTGCATCACGAGAAGGTGACCCACAGCGGCACGCTGTACGAGAACGAATCGGTCTTCGGACAGCTCGGCGAACCGCATCTTTACCCGGAAGTGTCGCAGATGCGCGAGTCCCTGCGTAACTGGCGCTTTTACCATGAGTTTTCTGTATCAATCGGCTCGGCGATGCGCGCCCCGCAGGTCGGCTTCCGCTCTCCGGTGCTGGCCAGCGACGGTGCCAACCTGGCGGCCGCGTTTCAGACCATCGTGGAGATTGGCGACGAGCTGCTGCTGATGCGCATCCTTGACCAGGCGTTCCCCGGCTGCGTGTTTTACAGCGACAACACTGGCGGACGCTTCCGGATGATGATGCAGCGCGAGGGGCTCAGCAGGCCGCTGGAACCGGCGGAGTTCTCTGACGGCACCCTGCGCTTTCTGTGCCTGGCGGTGGCCTTGCTCAGCCCGCGCCCTCCGGCGTTTATCGCGTTGAACGAACCGGAAAACAGCCTTCACCCGCAGATGCTGCCCGCGCTGGCGAGCTTAATCGCCGAGGCCAGCCGCTACTCGCAGATCTGGCTCACCAGCCACTCGCCGGAGCTGGCGAAGTTGATTGAGAAGCAGCGGTCGTTTTCGCTGTATCAGCTGTCGATGGCGGAGGGGGAGACGCGGGTGGAGAGGCTGGGGTAAACGCCGGGTGGCGCTGCGCTTACCCGGCCTACAAACGAGTCCGAAACGTCTTACGCCACTCCGCCGGGCTGACCCCAAAACGCGCCTTAAACTGCTGTCGCCAGGTGACGGCGGAATTAAACCCCACCATCTCGGCCACGCTTTCAACGGGCATATTTCCGGCTTCAAGCAGGATCTGGCTACGCCGCAGGCGTTCGGCGGTAAGCCAGTCAGCGACGCTCATCCCCGTGGCTTTAATAAAATGACGGGTCAGCGTGCGGCGGCTCATCGAAACCACCTCCGCAAGCGAGTCCAGGCTATGCGGTTCGGTGATGTGCTGCTGCAGGTAGTCGATCAGGCAGTTAATGCGTCCGTCGCGGGTATCTTTGGGTACCGGCTGTGCGATGAACTGCGCCTGACCGCCCTCGCGGTGGGGCGGTACAATCATCCGGCGGGCAATCTGGTTGGCGACCACGCTGCCAAAGCGCTGGCGAATAATATACAGGCAGCAGTCCAGCGCGGCGGCGGTTCCGGCGGAGGTGATGATATTGCCGTCATCCACGTAAAGGGCATTAATATCCAGCTGAACGTTAGGGAAGAGCGACTGAAACTGGCGTTCGAACTCCCAGTGGGTAGCCGCTCGTTTACCGTCGAGGATCCCCGCATAGGCCAGCACAAATGACCCCAGACACAGCCCGACAATTTCCGCGCCGCTGTCTCTTGCCTGTACCAGGCTGTCGAGCAGCGTCTGGGGCGGCCGTTCAAGGACGTGCTGCCAGTAAGGCACGACAACGATATCGGCCTGCCCGAGAGCAGAATAATCCCGCGTGGCGTTGAGGGAAAATCCGTCTTTTGAAGTGAGAAAACCCGGCGTTTCGGCGCAGATCGTCACGTTAAAGCGCTTTTCGCCGGAGACCGATTCGCCAAACAGAATGCAGGGAACGGAGTAGTGAAACGGGCTGAACCCGTCTACCGCGACAATCGCGACGTTGATTAGCGACATCGGTCCCTCCTTTCCCTTTAACACACTCAGAATATAACGGTTTCACCGTCCTCGGGAATACTCACCGCATCACTTACCTGGTTGGCTTCGACGTACTCACGCAGCGCGCTGCGGGTCAGCAGGCAGTGGTTAATCGCCTCCATATGGCTCGCCACAATGTTGGCCTGCGGCAGCAGGAAATGGACGTTAAGCACATCCTCCTGGCCCATAATGATAGGCCCAAAACCAATGACGTGGGCATAGCCCGCGTTCAGCACCACCACATCCGGCTGATGTTTTTGCAGATCGGCCGCCACCTCATCGCGCCAGATCGTATCTCCTGCAAGATAGAGCGTCTTCTCATCGGGATGGCGCAGCACCACGCCGCAGGCTTCGCCCAGCCGCTCCGCCAGTTCGGGCACGGCGTAAGCGCGATCGGTACCGTGCTGGCCGCCGTGGGTTTTTGTAATCTGAATATCGCCGAAGGTGGTCGCATCGGTCATGACCGTCAGGTTGCTAAACCCCTGGCTGCGCAGCAGCGCGGCGTCACGATCGTTTTGCACGTAGATCGGTTTGTCTTTGGCGATCAGCTCTACCGCTGCGCGATCCCAGTGATCGTCATGAGTATGGGTGACAATCACCGCGTCGGCGTCCAGCAGCGTGTTGACGTCAACGGGGAGTTCGACCGTCGGGTTGCGGCGTTCGGCATGCGCCGTGCCGGGGAAGCCCGGATAAGCGCCCTTTGGCGCCAGCATCGGGTCGATTAAAAGACGTTTGCCGGCGAAGGTAATCAGCTGGGTGGCGTTGCGAATGTGGGTAATGTTCATGGGCTATCCTCCGGTGGGTGTGATAAGGAGGATAGGCCGCCGCCACGGGCCCCGCTGTGGGTTTAAGGGCGATTACCGATGGAATCGGGCCAATTTAAAACCGGTTTTTTCGGGAAGATCGTTTACCAGCCCGGAACCGCTCCGCCGTTAAAGATCGTCTCCGCCGCTTTCGCCACCTCCGGCGACTGATACGACTGGATAAATTCCTTCACGTTCTCCGCGTCTTTGTTGTCTTCGCGCGTCACCACGATGTTCACGTACGGCGAATTTTTGTCTTCAATAAAGACGCTGTCATGCACCGGCGACAGCCCGGTTTGCTGGATATAGGTGGTGCTGATGATAGCAACATCCACTTTCGGGTCGTCCAGCACGCGCGGCAGCTGCGCCCCTTCCAGCTCCATGATTTTCAGCTTTTTCGGGTTGGCGGTAATGTCCAGCGCCGTCGGCAGCAGCCCGGTGCCCGGCTTCAGGGTGATGAGCTTCTCCTTTTGCAGCAGCAACAGCGCGCGGCCAAGGTTGGTCGGGTCGTTTGGAATCGCGATGGTCGCGCCGTCCTTCAGATCCGAGACGGATTTGATTTTGCGGGAATAGCCGGCCATCGGGAACACGAAGGTGTTCGCCACGGCAACCAGCTTGTAGCCATGCGCCTTATTATCCTCAGCGAGGAACGGGCGGTGCTGGAAGACGTTAGCATCCAGCTCTCCCTGGTTGGTGGCATCGTTAGGCAACAGCGAGCCGCTGAAGCCCACCAGCTCCACGTCCAGGCCATATTTCTCTTTCGCCACCTTTTTGGCGACTTCCGCCACATCCTGCTCGGCGCCGTTGATGACGCCGACTTTAATGTGTTTGGCATCGCTGCCGTGTTGATCGCACCCTGCCAGCAGCAGGCCAGCCAGTACCAAAGCACCCAATCGACGTTTCACAAGACAGTTCCTTTTGCTAAATGTTGTAGTGACTATATCGACAACGAGGCGGTGGAATAAAAACCGAAAAAGAATCAATAAGAAGGATAAGTTATATGCGTGTATCGCCGGGTGACGCTGCGCTACCCGGCCTACGGGTTTATGGCTTAAAGGGGCTTCGCCAGGTAATGTCGCTGCATGCCCGGATACGGATAATCCTGCAAAGACATCTGCAGCTGGTAACCCTGTTTTTCATAGAATGGCCGCGCCTGGAAGCTGACGGTATCCACCAGCGCATGCTTGCAGCCTTTGCGTCTGGCTTCATTTTCCGCCGTTTTGATAAGCTGGCTGCCGACGCCGGATCCGCGCACGGTCTCGCTGACCCACAGAAAATCAATATTCAGCCAGTCGCCTTTGCGCACGCCGATCAACCCTCCCAGCATCACGCCCTTTTCGTCTCGTACGTAAACGCCGATGTCGCCGCTAAAGTTCGTCAGATCGAGGAACTGTCCGTTATAGGATCTCAGGCCAACCAGTAACTCTTCTTTTTCCTGCGGCGTGACGGCGTCAGTGATGCTCAAGTGCATATTTTTTCTCCTTGTTTTCGATGCCGTTTCACTATCTCACACACGAGGCGTGGAGAAAATTCATACTTTCGACTGGCGTCGCTACACTGGATGTAACGATACATTTCATGAGAAGCCTGTGACGTCTTAAGGGGGTTATTGATGAAAGCTGCGCACCTGGTCTGCCTGCTGGTTTGTCTGCTCTTCGCCGCGTTTGTCCATGCCCAGGAAAAAGAGGATCCGGCGAAAGAGGCGCAGATAAAGCAGCAGGTCCTTAAAGATATTAAGAAAACCTGTACGCCGCAGAAAAAGCAGAGCGATAAAGCCTGGCAGGAGATGATTTTGTCATCCGAGGCCAATCAGCTGCTGATCAAAAATGCCGTTACCGCCGTCAAGCGCGACAACCTCGATGCCTACTGGGCGGCGGTTGGTCAGGTGGATTGTATGGAAGATTATTAAGGGTTAGGCGCAGGCTTCTCGCCGGGTGGCGCTGCGCTTACCCGGCCTACGGTTTTGAGTGGGCCAGGGTGAGGGCATCAGGCCGCTGACAACCATGCTATGCTGTTGACCGGATTAACGACAACGCATAGCAGGGGAGAACATGGGTTCCACACGTAAAGGGATGCTGAACGTCCTGATCGCCGCCGTTTTATGGGGCAGTTCAGGGGTTTGTGCGCAGTACATCATGGAGAAAAGCCACATCTCTTCACCTTACCTGACCATGGTTCGCCTGCTGTTTACCGGCGTGATCCTGCTGACGCTTTCCTTCGTTCACGGCGACAAGATTTTCGCGGTCATCAAACATCGCAAAGACGCCCTCAGCCTGCTGTTTTTCTCGCTGGTCGGCGCGCTCACCGTGCAGCTCACCTTCCTGCTGACGATTGAAAAATCCAACGCGGCGACAGCTACCGTGCTGCAGTTCCTGTCGCCGACCATCATTGTGGCGTGGTTTGCCCTGGCGCGAAAAAAGCGCCCCGGCGTGTTTGTGCTGTCGGCCATTTTGACGTCGCTGATTGGCACTTTCCTGCTGGTCACCCACGGCGATCCAACCTCGCTCTCCATTTCGCCTGCCGCGCTGTTCTTCGGCATCGCCTCGGCGTTTGCCGCCGCGTTTTACACCACCTACCCGTCAACATTGATCGCCCGCTACGGCACGCTGCCGATTGTCGGCTGGAGCATGTTGATTGCCGGACTGATGCTGACGCCGTTCTACGCCGGGCGCGGAACCACCTTCGTGATTGACGGCGGCCTGCTGCTGGCGTTTTTCTACCTGGTGGTGATCGGTACCGCGCTGACGTTCAGCCTGTACCTGAAAGGCGCGCAGATGATCGGCGGGCCGAAGGCGAGCATTTTGAGCTGCGCCGAGCCGCTGAGCAGCGCATTACTGTCGGTGGTTTTGCTGGGCGTGGCGTTCACCGTGCCGGACTGGCTGGGAACGCTGCTGATTGTGTCGTCGGTGGTGTTGATTTCGATGGATTCAAGAAGACGGGTGAAAGCCCCGGCCTAGCCTGATGCCCTCACCCCAGCCCTCTCCCACGGGAGAGGGAGAAAAGCATTACTTCGCCTTTACCTTCCCCGCCACCAGCAGCGCGGTCAGCAGCATCAGCGTACCGGAAATCACCAGCGGTGAGGTCAGCCCCAGGTGGTCGAGCGCCACGCCGCCAATGGCCGCGCCACAGGTGTTCGCCAGCTGGATCACCGCCACCTGAATCGACCCGGCTTTTTCCGCCTGATCGGCGAGCGAGCGGGTGATCCACGTCGACCAGCCCACCGGCACCAGCGCAAAGGCAAAGCCCCAGACAATCGCAATCGCTGACGCAACCCACTTGTCGCTGCCCCACAGCACCAGTACCGTAGCGCTTGCCGCCAGCACCAGCGGCGCCCCCGCCAGCGCCACCTTCAGGGAGCGCTTGAGGAACTGCGACGACAGCGAGGTGCCGACAAAGCTGGCAATGCCGAAGCTCAGGAGCACCAGCGTCAGGCCATCCACGTCAAATCCCGCCATGGTCATAAAGACCGGGCGGATGTAGGTAAAGAAGGCAAACTGCCCGGCAAAGGACATGAAGATAGCGGTCATTCCCGCCAGCACGCCGGGACGCTTCAGCAACGCGAACATGTTCTGTTTGTGGTGTGCCGCTTCGCCCGGGAGCGACGGCAGCGCTTTCCACACCCACATGATGCAGAGCAGGCCCATCACCGCCGCCGCGTTAAAGACGTTACGCCAGCCGATAATCCCCCCGAGGAAGCTGCCCAGCGGCGCGGCAATCACCAGCGCGATAGAGACCGCGCCGAAGATAACTGACAGCGCTTTCGGCACCGTACGGGCGGGCACCAGGCGCATGGTCAGCGAGGCGGACATCGCCCAGAAGCCGCCGAGCCCCAGCCCCAGACAGGCGCGCCCGAGCAGCAGCAGGGTAAAGCTTTCCGCGAAGGAGACCAGCAGGCAGGAGAGCGTCAGCAGCACGCTGAACAGAATGACCACTTTGCGGCGGTCGATAGTGCCAATCACCTGGGTGATAAACAGGCTGGCAAACATTGCGACAAACGCCGTCACGGTAACGGACTGCCCCGCCACGCCTTCGGAAATACCGAGATCCTGCGCCATCGGCGTCAGCAGGCTGACCGGCAGAAACTCAACGGTGATCAGACAGGCAACGCAGAACGCCACGGCAAAAACCGCCGACCAGTTGGGGCGAGAAACCTCGCTGGTCTGTGGTCTGGTCGAGGGCTGGATATGTTCTGTCATGGCATCACCTGAAGATAAAAACGTGCGGAAAAGTCGCGCAGTTTATCATCAAAAGTGTGACGGATTTAACGTTTAGACAACTTTTGTGGCGTTTTATGGCGGAGAGGGGTATTTACGGCCCGCAGGAATAGCGGCCTGCCTGCATTGATACCTTTTCAGCATAACGAAAATGAAAATTCAGTATCCACATTTGAGGTGAAACAATCATAGCGTCTGAAAAGGAGGAACGATGAAAACACGTACTTTATCTCAACATCTTACCGTAAGTTCTATTGGCTATGGTGCCATGGGGCTGAGCGAGTTTTACGGGCAAACAAATGACAATGCGTCCCTGGAAGTGTTGCACAAGCTCATTGATCTGAACGTAACGTTTATTGATACCGCGAACCTCTACGGTCGTGGTCACAACGAACGGCTGATCGGCCACTTTCTTGCCGGGCTGGATAAAAGCACTCGCGAGCAGTTTAAAATTGCCACGAAATGCGGTATTGACCGCTCGCCTGACGAGTCCTATGCCCGCACAATCAATAACACACCCGATTATATTACCCGTTGCTGTAACGAATCCCTTAAGCGGCTTGGCGTTGAACGCATCGATCTCTTTTACCTGCACAGAGTCAGCAACGAAACGCCCGTTGAAGAGAGCATGGAGTGCCTGAGCGCGCTCGTTAAGGAAGGCAAAATTAATCACGTTGGTCTTTGTGAAGTGTCGGCTGCCACGCTACAGCGAGCCCATGCGGTACATCCGGTCACTGCGCTGCAAACCGAATATTCGCTGTGGACGCGTGATATTGAGGATACCGTTCTGCCGGTTGTGAAAGCGTTGGGTATCGGTCTGGTCCCTTACTCTCCTCTGGGCAGGGGCTTCCTGACAGGAAAATACCTCAGCAACAACGATTTTGCAGACGGTGATTTCCGCAAGAATAATGCGCGTTTTATTCAGTCCAGTCTTGATCATAATCGCCAGCTTCTTGATGCCATTGCCCCGCTTGCGCAGAAATACGACTGCACTACAGGGCAAATTGCCCTGGCCTGGCTGCTGGCGCAATACGATAAGCTGGTCCCCATTCCGGGCACTAAGCACACCCGTTACCTGGCTGAGAATGCCCATGCGGCTGACGTTGTTCTGGAAAAAAGCGATGTTGAATCGCTGAACAATATTCATCGGAAGATAGAAATTAAAGGGGAACGCTATTCTGCAGAGGGAATGAAGGGTGTGAACGCCTGATACCTCATCATGAAATAAAAAAACCGGGTAAAACCGGTTTTTTTATTTCTACATATACGCCGTGCCGTTAGCGATAAACGCTCAACGCGACACCTTCCCCACCGCCTACGCACAGTGCGGCGACGCCACGCTTGCCGTCGTTACGGACCAGGGAATGAACCAGCGTCACCAAAATCCGGCAGCCAGATGCGCCTATCGCATGCCCAAGCGCGATGGCCCCGCCGTAAGGATTGATACGATCCGGGGAAATCCCAGCCTGCTGAATCACCGCCAGCGCCTGGGCGGCAAACGCTTCGTTGGATTCAAGGTGATCGATATCCTCAGGCTTCCATCCCGAGCGGGAAAGACAGTCGGCAATGGCATGAATCGGGGCTGCGCCCATTAATGCCGGCTGGATACCGGAATTGGTAAAAACGCCCAGCGAAGCCAGAACCGGCAAGCCACGCGCTTCGGCGGTATCACGCGTACAAAGCAGTACCGCAGCGGCACCGTCATTCAGCGATGACGCATTTCCCGCCGTCACCGTTCCCTCTTTTCGGAAGACAGGCCTCAGCTTCGTCAATTTTTCAATACTGGTTGCACGCGGCCCTTCATCCCTTTCCACGCTAATCGTTTCGCCTTTTCGCGTCAGCCACTCAACCGGAACAATTTCGCGCTCAAAAATGCCGCGCGCCTGCGCTTCAAGCGCATTGTGGTGAGAGATAAGGGCATACTCATCCTGCATTTCGCGGCTGATACCAAATTCCGTCGCGACATTCTCAGCGGTGATACCCATATGATAATCGTTGAAGGCATCCCAGAGTCCGTCAGAAACCAGGCTATCTTTGAGAGTGATATCACCCAGCCGTGTTCCGCTACGTGACGTCATGGCGATATGCGGCGCGTTGGACATACTCTCCTGACCTCCGGCGATAACAAATTCAGCCTCACCCGTCTGAAGCGCCTGCATGCCCAGATGGACCGCCTTTAGCCCCGAACCACACACTTTATTGATTGTCAGACATTGCGTTTCTACCGATAATCCGGCATTCAGGGCCGACTGCCGGGCCGGATTTTGACCGCAACCCGCAGTAAGTACCTGCCCCATAATGACCTGAGAGATATCACCGGCCTCTACGCCAGATTCTTTCAGGAGCGCCTGAATGACCCGGCTTCCCAAATCAGAAGCGGAATGCTCAGCAAGTGCGCCCTGAAATGCGCCCGTCGCCGTGCGGCGGGCTGCAATAATGACAACCTCTCTCATGCGTCCCCCCCTTTCAGTCCTGGCAAGGTATGACCCGTCGCGGCCATTGCCGCCCGGTATGCAGTAAGACCATTCATACAGGCGGGAACACCAGCATACACCGCCATCTGTATCACGATTTCAAGCAGCTCTTCCGGCGTCACGCCTGTGTTGAGCGCGCCTCTCATATGCAGTTCCAGCTGCGGCATGGCATTGCCCAGCGTCACAAGCGAGGCGACGGTCAGCATTTCGCGCGTTTTGAGATCCAGTCCCGGACGCCCCACCACATCCCCGAACGCATAGTCGGTAATCAGGGCGGGCAGCCCCGGGTCCAGCTCGCTCAGGCGGCGGGTGACTTTATCCGCAAGTCCCGCTTCAAGACGGTCCATAATCTCTCTGCCATAGCGCGTGCGGTCATTAATTTGACTCATAAGATTTCTCCAGAGGGGACTGTTTTGCGGTCAACGTTGCAGGAATAACCGCGACAAGCAGAATGGACAGGCCGATGGCCGTGCCGGCGACGATATACAGGAGCGGCATTGAAAATGCTGAAACCATCCAGGCACCGACCGACGCGCCGATACCAATCGCGGTATTGAAAAACGAAACGTAGATTGCGGAGGCCGGGAAAGCTTTATCCTCAGCCATACGTAAAACCCAGGTCTGGAAGCCGACAAATATTCCGGACACGGCAACGCCCCAGACAATCATGCTGATAAATATCAGCGCAGCAGAGAGCGAAGCGCCTGACAGGCCCAGGAACAGCAGCACTGCACAGATCAGCAGTACAGACAAAGAGACCGTCAGCTTGAGATACTTATCAATCAACACGCCGGTCAGAAAATTACCGGCAAGACCCGCGATGCCGTAAACAAAAAGCACAGCGGGAATAAACGCGGTGGACAGTAAACTCTGCGTGTGTAGCCAGGGTTCAATGTACGTAAAGGCGGCAAAGTGGGCCGTAACGGCCAGCAGGGTAGCGGAGTAAATTTTCCACAAGGTAGATGATTTCAGCACGCCTTTAAGCGCATCCAGGCCTAGCGCACTTTTGCTGGTGATCTGGGGAACAAGAACGCTAATACCCACAAAGGCAATTACGCTGAGCGCGGCCATCAGCCAAAATGCCTGCCGCCAGCCGAAGTGAATACCAATGTAGTTGGATACCGGTACGCCAAAAACGCTTGCTGCAGAGACGCCACCAAATACGATTGACGTCGCCGCCCCAATATATCTGGCAGGAACGATAGCAACCGCCGTTGCGCCGATCATCGCCCAGAATGCACCGTGAGCAAGCGCACCCAACACTCGGGGGCTAAGCAGCATGCTGTAGGTGTTTACCGTCGCGGCCATGATGTTGGAGATCAGAAGCACCACGGTGAGCACTAGTAAAAGCCGCTTCTTGGCAACATTGCCTAAAAAAACGGAGGCAAACAACGCACTCAACGCCCCCACCCAGGCATAAAGCGACACGGTCATGCCCACCGCGGATTCTGAAGACTGTAGCCCCTCTGCGATTGGCGTTAATAATCCGACGGGTGCCAGTTCAGTAGTGACAATAGTAAACGTTGAAATAGCCAGAATGAATAACGCAAGCCATGACCTTAACGTCATATTTTGCGGGGAGAGTTCTGAAGTCATACTACTTACCTCAATAATGGTTTAAATAATGTGCCAATTTTTTTCTGCTGCATATCGGGTAAGCGCGGAATGCTCTCCCACACAGACGGGATGCCCGATGGCTTCGAGCATTGGAATATCCGAAACATCGTCACCGTAGGCATAACAATCCGCCGGGTTAATCTCCTTATCCCGGCAAAACGTTATAAGCGCATCTTTTTTACCCGCGCCAATTGTTTGCGGCTGGCCGATTTCACCCGTTAACTCACCTGCTTCATTTATTATGACCGGTGCACAGAATACATCCGTTACCCCAAGGTATTTCGCAATGGGTGACAGAATCGGAAGCATAGAGCCCGATATAAATACGGTGTACATGTTCTGGCTCTGATGGTCTTTAAGTGCTGAAACGGCACTCTCAATAAAAAATTCGTTTTCCAGCTTACGCCTGAACCATTCCTCGCCCATTTCGTCCAGATAACGACAAGATACACCTTTAAACTGGCGATAATACTCTCGGTTCAGCGTCTCCCTTGGTACACCGTTTTTTACGTCAGCGCGAAAGCGAGACATAAAGCGTTGAAGACGATCGTGTTGATTATTTTCCCTGCACCAGAAATCATAGAAATCAAACATACTTTTAATATTTATAAGCGTCTCATCAACGTCAAAAAATGCGGCGTGTTTACGCAAAACCTATTCCTCGTAGTTTTTTCTTCGGCTCTTAACCGGGAAATCTTTATCCGTACCAGACACACCTGCATCCGCCCAGCGGGAAGGCGAAATTTCAGAAACCACCACGGAGATTTTATCCAGCGGTGCACCTGTATTTTTGTGTACGGCAAACGTAATATCTTCCTGAAGACTGATGATTTGATTTTCATCTTTCGTCGGCCAGGTCATCACATGAACAAACGGCATACTTTTCTCACTCTATAGTTGTAAATTCATCGAAGGAACGGCCTTTAAGTTTTAAATGGGCATGGATATCGCCTCCAAGACCGTAAAAACCAATTGCACCGCCGTAGCTCTGGCGCGAGCTCATATAAAGTACGACCACGTTAATAATTCTGTTTCCTTTCCTCTCCGGCGCCGGAAAAGGATCGGTTAACTCTGCCCAATATTCGGCATTACCTTCGCTATCGGTTATAAATACGTTGGGTATGCCGAGCGGGCCAGGCCTGCTCGGCGCCTCAGAGGCTAAATCGTTTTCCCTGAGACTCATCACGGTATAAACGCTATCCGGAACAAGACTCCGGAACGAAAACGTGAACCTTGCTCGCTTCTTGTCTTCGGACAACGTGACGTCAAAAATGCCCTCTGCCTCAAGCCAGGCAGCGAGGGTAACAGGCTGGATGTCTCGTTTTCCATCGCTGCTGCGATAATCCGCAATATAGCCGTCATGAAGCGGCACGCTCGGCCGCATTTCATTATTGGCCTGCGGCCGCTGTTCCGGTGCGAAAATCATCCGGTAGTTGTTCATCGGAATGGGTAAAGGGAGCGTATGAAGAATGATCTCCTTCAAGGCATCCTGAGGCATTTTTTCTATATCACACAGAATGTTATAGGGTGCGATTTCCCCAAATGCCGGGAGCGCGCTGTCCGGTGAGACAATGACGCTTCGCCACTGCAGGCCGTTATCCCCGGGCACCATGCCAACCACGACAAAATTACCCTTCCCGTCCATGACCTCCGCAGGGGGGTAAAGCGGCCCCTGCGTGGTCGCAGCCAGACGGTATTTCTGGCTACGTGATTCAGGCATGCGTTACCCCCTGAGCCGCCCCTTGCTGCTGAACGATGGTCGCCTGCATGGCAACCTCAGCCAGAGATTTTTCTTTCTCTGTAATCAGGGCGGAAGGATAGACGGTGAACGACACATCCATTGTCGCGCAAAGCGTTTGGTGCTGCGTGACGCGAACCTGAGCCTTGAAACGCCCCCGGCGGTCATTAATATCTTTTTCAAGAAATTCAAAGTGGACCAGCGCCGGTAAAGGGAACAGGAAACTGGCAAAATTGATTGCCATGCTATTAATGACGTAATAGCGCCCGCTTTCCTGCTGGTAAATAAATTCCTCGGTGACGCCGATAAAGGCCTGTCGGCTGGCTTCAACCAGCAGCATTCCCTGAATATGCTGGCCCGTCTGGTGATCCGCCATCAATTCGCAACGTTCGTCGATCAACAAAGGCATAGCATAAAGATCGGGATTATGCTCAGCCTGTTCAGCAGGACCTATAAGTACGTTCTGTTCTAGCTTTTTATGGCAATGTGCATTTTTTTTGTCGCTAACCAGTTTTTCCAGAGAGCACATTTTAAGTTTATTACCATGAACTGCATTTCTTGCCTGGTTTGAAATTACTTTTCCGGCAAAATCCTTGCGCACGCCCTGACCAACAATAATTTCGTGTTCTTTATCAATAATATTCGCAGGGATCTGAGTCAATAATTCAAGCTGAGATATAGTCAATACATCTTTACCGTTGGCAAATTCATTAAATTTATCGCCAACAACAACCAATTTTTTACAGTTCATTCAGTGTTCCTCAACAACAGCAAGCACGGTAGATGCGCGTATAAAGGCCGTCATTGCCGCCAGTAATAAAGTTGTCGCCGGCTTGCTGAATGATTTCCTGGTAACGTGCATTGGTAAATGCTTCTTTATATGCTGCTTTATCACCGTTGAATGAGGAGATAAACATTACACCCGGAACACCACTGATCAGAGAATGAAACGCTTCGAAACTTTCAATCTTATCTTTGTTATCTCTTACCACATTAAAAATGGTTTCATCGCGCCACTGACGGTACTGCTGATAGTTATGCGCTGGCACTTCAACGTGACGAAGCTGGATATAATTTGATTCTGGTAAATTCTTTTTATTATCGATCGGGGATTCAACAAATTTAAGTAATTCGCGACGAATATCGGCAGAAAGAACATCCGAGAAACGATGGAACATGGATTCCATTTCACTCTCAACCCACGCAATTTCTTTAATGTCATTGAACGCGCGCAGTTCCAGCAATTCATTAATGCCGTTTTCTTCACAGGAATAGTAGCGAACGTTTTCATTGCTTTTTAATGAATTAAATTCTTTTTCAGAAAAAGTATTTTTTAATGGGAAGCGTGATACCAGTACATATTTAGACGACATAATTACTCCGAATATTGATTGAGTGAGGATTCGCATAGAAATTTATCAATACAGGAAACAATTGGAATTGTTAAATTTGTAATATATTTTTTGTATTACTGTTAAAACAGGTTTTGCTGCCCGCATTTAGCGTGTAATATCAAAATCGAAAAAAGACTAAATACCTTTTCGCATTCAGGACTCACGTATGGCCACAGCAGAACATTTAATCAGCAATAACCTGCCCAGTATCAAACAATTACAATGCTTTCTTGCTGTTGCACATGAACTGAATTTCCGTAAAGCTGCCGAACGTCTACGCATGACTCAACCGCCATTGACGCGCCAGATAAAGTGCCTTGAAGCGGTTCTGAAACGTCAGTTGTTCAGCCGCAGCACGCATGACGTTAGCCTCACTGAAGCAGGTCGTGCGCTGGTTGTTCAGGCAGAAAAAATCCTTAAAGACATCAGTAATCTAAAAGAAGATCCTCTCTCTTCTGAAACGAGCCTGCGTATCGGTCTCACGCGGACGCTTAATTTTGAATATATTGAACCCGTGAACACCCAGCTTCAAAAAATGAACGCGGGAGATGATGTCGAAACGCCGGATCTGACGTCAGCGCAACTGCTGCAAAGCTTGTCTAAAAATATGCTGGATCTGGTGCTAACCGGGGAAAAAGGGACAGGCCATGAAGATATTGTTCAGTACCGGTGGGTCTGCCAGGAGCCGTTACTCATCGCAATGCCCTCTTTACACCCAGCAAGTCTCAAAGAGAAAGTCTCCCTCGAAGATATCAGTGATTTACCCATATTCTGGTTTTCCAGAAGTGCAAACCCTTCATTCTACGACAAATGCGAAAGCTACTTTGAGACGCTGAAAACGCCGCTGAAGCGGATAAAAGAGCCGGATGATACCCTTGTGATGCTAAGCCGTATCGCAAGAGGGAAAGGATTTGCGCTACTGCCTCAGTCGAAATGCACCTTTAATCAGGAAGGACTTTGCTACCGTGAACTCACGGACGCGGAGGCAAAAAGGTTAAACATAGATATCTATGCCGCCACCCGCCTCAATGAAAATAGAGAGGAGATTCTGAACGCTCAGAATGTGTTATGCGGCAAAATGCCTTAATGCAGATAAAACACACCCTCTTCCGGCAGGAAGAGCTGTTTATAGCGCAGCTGGAAGGCGTTAAGCTCCTGCGGGTCGGGCTCCATCTCGCGCATAAAGCCAAGCGCCAGACGAATTTGCGCATCGGTGATCGGCGCGGCCAGACGGGCTTTACGCAGCAGGCGGTGCCACGTGTGCAGGTTCTCTTCACTGCCGTCGACAATGCAGACTTGCCAGATGAGCAGCACCTGGGCGGCATTTTGCAGATGCGCCTCGTCGGGGCGTTCAAGATAGCGGATAAACTCGTTCCCGGGCGTTTTACCGAACTGATCGATCATCGACTCGACCGGCATCGGGGTGGTGCCCAGCCGCTCGCTTAAACGTTTGATGGCGCGGCGGGAATCTGAGGTCAGGACGCGAAATCCCACCACAAAGACCACGGCAAGCGTTGCCAGCATTATCCAGACCATGCGTTCTCCTTAGACTAGCCGCTCATCATAACGGGAAACGCACGGCCTCAACAGCGGGCAGAACCAGAATAGTGCACTGAAAAGACGTTGCAGAATGGGGATAAGGTATTAATGCCGTCGGCGGAAATAAAAAAAAGCCCGGCATCACACACCGGGCAAAGAAGTTACCTGCACACTCAGGCTGTTTTTAATTTCTGCACTCGCCTTTCGCGGCGAATTTTACGTTCTTCCAGCACCGCAACCATCGCCATCAGGACGATACAGCCGATCGCTGCCGCATCCAGCGCCGCGAAGGTGCCCGCCCAGCCGGTGAGGCCGAAAATCGGCGTGCCGTCGGCGATCATCCCCAGACCCAGCTTGGCGAAGCTGTCGCCGATCAGGTAGGCGAACGTGCCTTTAATTCCATCGGCCGCGCCGATCGCTTTTTTCGGCACGAAGCCAACGGCGGCCACGCCGATCAGCAGCTGTGGGCCAAATACCAGGAAGCCGAGCGCGAACAGCGACGCCAGGTAAACGTACTGGTTGCTGGCGTGCTGGTAGACGCCGAGGGTGGCGATAATCAGCGCCAGCGCGACGCAGGCCACCAGCGCGCGACGACCGTTGGCGAGGTCGGAGAGCCAGCCCCACAGCAGCGTGCCAACCAGCGCGCCCACTTCGAACAGGGTGAAGCCCTGAATCGCCACCTCTTTAGAGAGCTTCAGCTCCTGGAAGGCATACACGGTAGACCACTGGTCGATGCCGATACGCACCACGTAAAGGAAGATGTTTGAGAAGCACAGCAGCCAGATCACTTTGTTTTTCAGCACGTACTCAACAAAGATCTGCCATTTGGTCATCTCGTTTTCTTCGGTCTCTTTATCCTCTTCGCTGATCTCCTCGCCGAACAGCTCTTCGGCTTTGCCAAGGCCGTAAGATTCCGGGGAGTCGCTGCCGTAGCGCAGGCCGATAAAGCCGACAATCAGGGCGATAATCGACGGGAAGATAAACATGCCGATCACGTGACCGTCGAACAGGTAATTTGCGCCGAACAGCGCCACGCCAGCCGCACCCGCCCCGCCGAGGTTGTGGGAGATGTTCCACATGCCGAGGTATGAACCACGCTTGCGGCGCGGGGTCCACTTGGTGATGGTGGAGTAGCTGCACGACCCGCCGGTACTCTGGAAGAAACCGCTCAGGGCGTAGAAGGCGATCATCAGGAACAGGCTGACGGAGCCCGCGCCCATGCTGGCGCTGAAGCCGAGCATACAGATGGCGGAGAGGATCAGCATAAACGGCAGGAACTGCTTGGTATTTTTACCGTCCGCATAGTAGGAAACGACGGTTTTCCCCACGCCGTAGGTGATGGAGAAGCCCAGACCAATCATCCCCAGCTGCGTCATGCTCAGCCCGTAGGTTGAGATCATGTCGTTCTGCGCGATGTTAAAGTTTTTGCGGATCAGGTACATGGTCAGGTAGCCGATGAAGACTACCAGATAGGACTGCATGAACGGTTTGAACCACATCTTGCGCCGCACGTCGAGCGGCAGATCCAGGGTCGGCTTGCGCACCTGGTTTAAGAAGGCCAGCATGGTTGGTTTACTCCTGAGCGGATTTTTGCAGCATTGTAAAAACCAGCCGGGAGAGATGCCTGAGACAGCGTCCAGGTAAAACCGGGAAAATTTCTTAGTTTTAGGCCACTCGGAGCGAAAAGGTGAGGCGCATCACATCACGCTGGCCTCGCGCGGGGCCTGCGCATGCAGAAATGGCAGCAGCAGCAGGGCGGAGATCCCCGCCGCGATGGCGATCACCGCGAAGAATCCGCTCCAGTGCCAGATGTCGATCACCCGCGCCAGCGGCCAGCCGGAGAGGGATGCTCCAAGATAGGCAAACAGCCCGACAAACCCCGTCGCCGCGCCCGCCGCCTCTTTGTGCGAGCACTCCGCCGCCGCCATGCCGATCAGCATCTGCGGGCCAAACACGAAGAAGCCGGTGGTGAAGAAGCACGCCGCCTGCATCACGTAGCTGGCGAACGGCATCAGCCACAGCGAGCCGACGGAGAGCAGTATCCCGGCGGCAAAAATCAGGTTCATCGGGCCGCGGTTGCCGTTAAAAAGCTTATCCGAGCCCCAGCCCGCCACCAGCGCGCCGATAAACCCGCCCAGCTCGAACATCGTCACCGCCGAGTTGGCGGTGACCAGGTCCACGCCGAGCGTCTCGGACATGTACAGGTTGCCCCAGTCGTTGATCGCCGCGCGCACTATGTAGACCAGCACGTAGCAGAGCGACAGCAGCCAGATGTACGGGTTTTTGAGCACGTATTTGGTGAGGATCTCCCTGCGGGTCAGCCCCGCGCCCTCCTGCTGCTGGGCGATCTCCATCTCGTCGTGCCGCCAGTCGCCCACCGCGGGCAGGCCGACGGTTTGCGGCCTGTCGCGCAGGCGCCAGCAGAGGAACAGCCCGGCAATTATCGCCAGACCACCCGCAATCATCATTCCCGCGCGCCAGCCGTAGTGCAGCGCCGCGGCGCCCACCACCATGGGGATCAGCGCCCCGCCGACGTTGTGCGCCGTGTTCCAGATTGCCCACCAGCCGCCGCGCTCGTTGCGCGAGTACCAGGCGGTGAGCAGGCGGGCGCAGACCGGCGCGCCCCAGCCCTGGAAAAAGGCGTTCAGCGCCCACAGCAGGGCAAAGGCCCACAGCGAGGTGGAGAAACCAAACAGGATATTCACCACGCCGGTGGCGATCAGCCCTGCCCCCATAAAATAGCGCGCGTTGGAGCGGTCGCTGACGATGCCGGAGAAGAACTTCGACAGGCCGTAGGTGATGTAAAACAGCGTCGCCAGCAGGCCGATATCGGTGCGCGTCATCACGCCGCTGGCGAGGATTTCCGGGGCGGCGGCGTTGAAGCTTTTGCGGGTGAAGTAGAACAGCGCGTAGCCGAGCCAGATGGTCATCAGGATATGGCGACGCCAGTAGCGGTAGCGGGCGTCGATTTCCGCTTTATCGCCAATCGGCGCGGCGCTGGCAGGGGTTTTAAACATGGTGGCTCCTTAGCGGCAGGCTGACGCTGACGCGCGTCCCGTGGGTGCAGGAGAGGTTCAGCGTGCCGCCCAGCGCCTTGACGCGCTCGCGCATGCCCGCCAGGCCAAAGCCCTGCTGGCCGGATCCCGGCGGCAGGCCGCAGCCGTCGTCTTCAATGACCAGCTTCAGGCTGTCGTCCTGCTGCCAGCCCTGGATCGTGACCGCGCTGGCGCTGGCGTGCTTGACGATATTGTTCAGCCCTTCCTGACAGACGCGAAACAGCGTTACGCGCTGGCCTTCGCTCAGCGCCCGTTCATCAATACGCCAGTCGAGATGGCTGACGATACCGCGGCTTTCCAGCTCCATCTCGCGCATCAGGGAGCGCACCGCCTGCTCCAGCGACAGATCGTCCAGCTGGCGCGGGCGCAGCCTGCCGAGCAGGCGGCGCACCGAGTCGTACACGCCAAGCGAAAGCTGTTCAATATGCGCCCCGCCCTGCTTCACGCCCGCATTTTCCGCCGCCAGACGCTGGACAATGCCCGCCTGGGTGCGGATAGCGGTGATGGTCTGGCCGATATCGTCGTGCAGCTCGCGGGCGACCTCCTGCCGCACGCTCTCTTCGGTCTCCAGCAGTCGCTCCGCCAGACGGCGGTTGCGCGCCAGCTCGGTTTGCAGAGACTGGTTCAGCTCGCGCAGGCGCTGAATGCCCGCCCCGAGCAGCAGCCCGGTCAGGCTCTGGGCCAGCAGGGAGAGCAGCAGATCAACGGGATGGTCGTGCCAGGTCTGGCTGGCAATCAGCGCGATGGCGTTCATCAGCGTGGCGATCAGCGCCCCCTGCCAGCCGTAGTGCCAGGCCAGGGCGATAATCGGCAGCGCCAGGCAAAACGGCGTGAAGCGTGAAAGCTCAGCGGGAAGGCCAAGCTGCAGCCAGAGGCTTACCACAAACAGCAGCAGATACCAGATAAGGTGTCGGGCGCGCCAGTTCACCGGTTGAGAGACCAGCGCGGGACCGAGCGGCTGCCAGACGGTGCTGGTGAGATAGTGCCAGATCACGAGGCAGGTCGGGGCGAGCGTCAGGCCGCCGGTGAGGGTCAGCAGCAGGGCGTTGAGCATCTCCTTCTCGCCGACCCACGGCAGGGACTGCAGCAGCGCGGCGGCGATCAGCGCTGCTCCCTGGCGCAGCAGGGTGCGCCAGTCGCGCTGGTGGCGGTAGCGCGAAATGAGGGCAACCGGGAGAAGCGTGAGCAGGCTTCCGGTCATCAATAAGGGCAAGTGCGCGAGAGCCACTTCCTGCGCCAGCCAGACCAGCATCAGCCACTCGGCCCCCAGCAAAACGGGCCAGTAGCCGCGCGGACACTGGAGCATTAACCCCAGACGCAGCCCGAAGGGAAACAGCAGCACCGCCAGCTCGGGGCGCTCCACCAGGTGCAGGCTGATGCTCCACAGACAGAACCAGGCGGCGGAGAAGATAAAAAAGCTGGCGACAACGGCGATCAGCCGTGAAAAAGCGTGACTCATTGCCAGCTGTCGAACATGCGTCGCGCCAGCTCGACGTCGTTACTGACGCCGAGTTTTTCCATCAGGTTAGCGCGATGAACGTGAACGGTTTTGGGCGACAGCCCCAGTTCGGCGGCAATCTCTTTCACCGCCATCCCCTGCGCGAGCTTTTCCGCCACCTGTCGTTCGCGTCTGGTGAGCGGATCCTGGCGCCCGGCCGCCAGCTTGATGGCAATATCCGGCGTCAGATAGCAGCCGCCTGTTGCGACGGTGCGCACGGCGGCGATCAGCTCGTCCGGGCTGCAGCGCTTGGAGAGAAACCCGCGCGCGCCGGCGTTTAACGCCTGTTCCACCAGCGCCGGGCTGTCGTGAACCGACAGCATGATCGTCGCCATGCCTTTCGGCAGCTGGCTTAGCAGCTCCAGACCGGAGAGATCCGGCATCGAGATATCGCAGATGCAGACCTGCACCCCGCGCCCCGGCAGGCCCGCCAGCGCCTCGCGGCCGGAGCCAAACTCGGCCACGACCTGAAAATCGGGTTCGAGGCTCAAAAGCTGGGCAAATCCGGAGCGGACGATAAGGTGGTCGTCGATAAGGGCGATGGTAATCATGTGCGTTCCTGCGGTCTGAAAGCGCCGGATGGCGCTGCGCTTATCCGGCCTACAAAGGGCAAAGTTCGTAGGCCAACAAAGGCGCTTACCTTAAGCGATTTACTCGAAAAACACCGCAATTTTGTTAAACATGGTGGGATCGGACTGGTTGCGCGCCACGTTGGTGACGTCTTCCAGCTTGTCGATCTGCGCCATCATCTGCTCCAGACGCTGGTCGTCGTTCACCAGTAGCCAGATGCGGCTGTGTTCGCTGCCCTGAATCGGCAGACAGAGGATCCCTTCCACGTTAAACGCCCGGCGGGCAAACAGCCCGCAGACGTGGGTCATGACGCCGGGATGGTTGCGGACGGTGAGTTCCAGGATGACGTTATCATGTTGTTTCTGCATGGCTTATTCTCCCACCATCTCAGTATTTGCCGCACCCGGCGGCACCATCGGATACACTTTTTGTTCAGGGTCGATACGCACGTGGATCAGCGCCGGGCCGGGACGCGAAATCGCCGCCTGCAGCGCCGCGTGGGCATCCTCTTCCGCGTTCAGATCGCAGGTATGCAGGCCAAAACCGGCGGCAATCTGCATAAAGTTAATCATCCCCGGATAGGTCGCCGCAAACACCCCCTGCTTGTAGAACAGGCTCTGCTGCTGGTGCACCAGCCCCAGCGCCTCGTTGTTCATCAGGATGATTTTCACGTCTAACTGGTTTTCGGCTGCGGTCGCCATTTCCTGAATGTTCATCATCAGGCTGCCGTCGCCGGAGAAGCAAATGACCTTGCGGTCCGGATTCGCCAGCGCCGCGCCCACGGCTGCGGGCAGGCCAAAGCCCATGGTGCCGAGGCCGCCGGAGGTCAACCACTGGCGCGGACGGTTCAGCGGGTACGCCTGAGCGGTCCACATCTGGTGCTGGCCCACGTCGGTGGTAATAATCGCGCTGTCGTCCACGCAGGCGGCCACGGCGTTGATAAGACCATAGTGGCTCAGCGGGTCGCCTTCGGTTGGGATGGCGCCCGGGAACTCGCGCTGCAGATCGGCCACCAGCTGACGCCAGTCGGCGCGGTCGATCGCGTCCGTCTGCGGGATCAGCTGCGACAGCACTTCCGCCACGTCGCCCTGAATCGCCACGTGCGGCTGCTTGATTTTACCCAGCTCGGCGCGGTCGATGTCCACGTGAATGATTTTGGCGTTCGGGCAGAACTGCTCGGTTTTGCCAATCGCCCGGTCATCAAAACGCGCGCCCATTACAATCAGCAAATCCGCTTCTTGCAGGATGTAGTTGGTGCTGCGCGCGCCGTGCATGCCCAGCATGCCGAGAGAGAGCGGGTGCGCTTTGGGCAGCATGCCGAGCGCCATCAGGGTCATGGTGGTGGGCAGGCTGGCTTTTTCAGCGAACTGGCGGACTTCATCCGCGGCGTTGATCGCCCCACCGCCCAGATAGAGCACCGGGCGTTTGGCGGCGTTAATCATCGCTGCGGCGTCGCGCACGCTCTCCGCGCTGAATTCCGGCGCGGGGGCTCGGTCGCCCGGCTCCGGCAGCACGTCGATCTCTATCTCTGCGGTCTGGACATCCTTAGGAATGTCTATCCACACCGGGCCCGGGCGGCCGGACTGCGCAATGCGGAACGCATCGCTGATAACCTGAGGAAGCTCGCTGATATCGCGAACTAAATAGTTATGTTTGGTGATGGGGATAGAGATGCCGTAGGTATCCACTTCCTGGAACGCATCGGTGCCGATCATCGAGGACGGCACCTGGCCGGTAATGCAGATCAGCGGAATGGAGTCGAGGCGCGCGTCGGCGATGGCGGTCACCAGGTTGGTTGCGCCCGGACCGCTGCAGGCCATACAGACCGCCGGTTTGCCCTGGGTACGCGCCATGCCCTGCGCGATAAAGCCCGCACCCTGCTCGTGGCGCGCCAGCACGTGGCGGATTTTTGTGCTTTGGCTTAACGCGTCGTACAGCGGCAGCACCGTGCCGCCCGGGATGCCCGCTACGATGGTGATGCCCTGTCGTTCCAGCAAATGAACGATCAGCTGCGCGCCGGTAAAACGCGTCTTGGTGGATGTTGTGCCCGAACTTGCCATGCTCCAGTCCTTTTCTTCTGGGCCGACTTTCCGGGGAGGGTCCTAAACGAAAAACCCCGCCCGGTTTGCGCCGGCGGGGTTTTGGATTCGTGTGTTGATCCAGTCCCTACGGCGCATTGCCGACGACCACCACCACACGCACGACGACCACTGCGGCTGGTTGCGCAGTTTTTAGTAGGGTCGAAGTGAAAATGGATGAAGTCATTGGGGACCTGTGTTTGGAATCATTGATTGAATTTATACAAACACAGGTTTTCGGGCGTGACAATGGAAAAATTTTCATCTGCGCAAAAATGCGTCAGGGATCACGTTTCAGTATGTTGCTCGCTCATTCCAGGCGTCGCTATAGATGACATTGCCGTCGCAATGCTTCCAGGTGATTTTCTCATAGTGTATGAGAACCGTTTCAAGATGTGTTCCGGTGTTTGCGCCAGGATACAGGTCAGGTGTGATTGAGGTTATTTTCACATTCTCCAGGAGGATATTAAAATATTCCTGTTCTAAACCCGCCTCATTAATCTGATACATCTTAATGGTGGCTGACTGGAGTGTTCTTCCCGTACTCAGCGCGCGAAAGAGAAGCGGGGTTACACGGTCAAATTCTTTCTGAAACATGATGGGCATGTGTATACGCGTGCCGGTCAATTTCCCGGTATTCCCGTCGACGGGGATGTTGACATTATGTGTGAATGATTTGAGCTCAATTGCACCTTCACGTCCTGTCACAAGGCTGGGGCCAACCATGGGGAAACCATTTTCATCTGTAAGAAATAAATAAGCCGGATTTGACATAAAGAATACTTTTTTTAAAAAAATCAATCGTACTTATCAAAAAGACCGAAAATTATTGGATGAACAATGATAAATACACCGATAGCAATAAATGTGAGTAATACCCAGTGGTCAGGTACCAACCACAGAAAAAAAGAGGCGCATACAAAAACATAAACGGGAAATAAAATATCCGTAAAGAGAATTGATAACAGACTCTTAAACACGCTACTTGTCCCTTAAGTCGTCATAAATCGCGTCAAAATCCCTGTAGAATCCCATTTGAACCTTCTTAATCAGTTCAGACAAGAATGGTTCAATAAAGTAATAGAGCATCTCCAGTTGTGCGGCATAGAGAGTGGCGTAATACTTTGGGTCCACCGTTTTCAGGCGACGAGCAGCAAGCGCGCACTTCTGGTCAGTACCAATTAGTTGAAATGCCATGACAACGTTCGGTACACGGCGTGCAAGCCGTTCGACGACGATTTCTGAGAGCAGACCAGATTTGGAAAGATATATTGCCAACCCCCACGCTATTGCAAAACGCGCTGCTTTGCTTGTCGGGATATTTTTAACAAGTCCGGTTACTTGTGAACCCGTCTTGCGGGCGCGATTTTGTTCATTTCCATTTTCAGAGTCATTTAGAACATTTTTAAAATAAAGATAGAGCATCTGTGCTATTACATCGCGATAACGGTAAAGAGACACAATAGAGAGGTACATCCTCTTTTCTTCTGAAAGAAGCTCATCACATACATCGTGATAGCTGGGGATTAAGCATGATGAGTACCAGCTTACACGCTCTATTCCTGAATAGAGATCAGAGCCGATTCCCTTTAGTGCTTTCCATGTCCCAGCAACGCCTTGCTGTCCATAAATAGCTAACTGCCTGTCGCTCTGGAATTTCATCTTCAAATAATCAGATGCTTGCATAAGTTATCCATATTATGCATGTGGTTATAAGAATATACATTGAAAAGCAGTGTAATTCAAACCATTGAAATTGCCTCAAAATACATTCACGAGAAAAATAATTCGATTAAATATTATTTTTCTGGTCTATATGCGATGCAACTTTAATATCTGGTGAGACTGTTGTTTATATTAAGTTTCTTATTTGGTGATGCATCTCGTAAAACTATCCTGGTTACCCTGCATAAAATTGATTTCTTAAGAAGCCTGACCAGGCCACTGCTTATCCCGGTATTTTTGTGGGCAGACCAAAAACAAAAAACCCCGCCTAAGCGAGGTTTTTATCAGGGTTTTGCGGTTGGTCGCCGCAGAACACACTGTGTTACGTCAACGCAAAAAGTATACGCGATCGAGGACGAACGCGCAATTCCGGCACGGATTTTGACGTTTTTGAGTATGAATCACCCTTCGATTTTTGTCCAAAAAACACTGTTCATATATACAGTATTTATCTATACTGAGGGTGTTCGCAGTGAGCGAGGGGGCCGCAGTTCTACCGGCGCAACGAAGTCCTGGCTGAAACGGGTGGTGCCGTCAGTGCCTTAACCCCCTGAAGTGAGCACACTGTGTTACGTCAATCCAGGTGCTGGCAACAGGCGGCGGAAAGGTACGCCAGCATCGTGCTCCTTTTTACCAAAAGGAGACGCGTATGAGCATCGTGGATATGGTGATACTTATCCTCAAACTCATTGTTGCTGTACTGCAACTGCTTGATGCTGTCCTGAAATTCCTTCGGTAATTCAGGTTCAAGTCGCACCTGAGAGGGGCGGGCAACCGCCCCTCTTTAATAACGAGGGAATGCTATGTCGCGTCTGTTAATTGAGCCTGTTACGCCCGAGGAGCCGGGGTATATCGCCCTGAAGGCGGAAAGTATCGCATTGAATTTCAATATGCTGCGCAGGCTGGAAGAGAGCTGGCAGCGGGGTGAAAACCGCTTTAACGCGCCGGGTGAAAAGCTGCTAGGGGCGTTTCTGAACGGCAGGCTGGTGGGCGTATGCGGCCTCAACCGCGATCCCTTCAGCCAGCAGCCGCGCGCCGGGCGTATTCGCCATCTCTACGTCAGCGAGAAGTGTCGCGGGCTGGGTATTGGCAAACAGCTTTTAACCGTGGTGATGGCCGATGCCAGCATCTGGTTTGATTTTCTCAATACCCACGCGCCGGACAGCGCGTATGGGTTTTACCGCCGGGCGGGTTTTACGCGGGTCTCGGACGAACCGCGGGTGACGCACCGCCTTTTTTGTGCGGTGTAACCGGCTGGCAGCATCAGGGCGTGAATGTTACAGTTGAGTGACAATTCACCACCCGATACGCCATGACCATCACCGTATTCTGCATTTTGCTTTTTGCCGCGCTGCTGCATGCCAGCTGGAACGCCATCGTTAAGGCCGGAACGGATAAGCTCTACTCCGCGATAAGCGTCAGCGGCTCCGCCACGCTGATTGCGCTGGTGCTGCTCCCCTTCTCCCCACAGCCTTCTGCCGCAAGCTGGCCGTTTTTGATCGTCTCCTGCGCGCTACAGGTGGTGTATACCGTGCTGGTGGCGAAGACTTATCAGGTTTCCGATATGAGTCAGACCTACCCGCTGATGCGCGGCACCGCGCCGCTGCTGGTGGCACTGATCAGCGTTCTGGCGCTTGGCGATCGTCTCTCCTGGCTCGCCTGGTCCGGCATCGGGGTCATTTGCCTGTCGATTCTGGCGATGGCGATGAACGGGCGCATGCAGTCCCGAAAAGGGATCTGGCTGGCGCTGCTGAACGCCTGTTTTATCGCGGGCTATACGCTGGTGGACGGCACCGGCGTGCGGCTGTCGGATACTGCCCTGGGCTACACGCTGTGGACCTTCTTTATGAACGGCTTCTGCCTGCTCGGCTGGGCGATGGTGGCGCGTCGACGCGAAGCCTCCAGCTACCTGCGTTTGCACTGGAAAAAGGGGCTGCTCGGCGGGGTTGGCACCATGGGCTCTTATGGTCTGGCGCTTTGGGCAATGACGCAGGCACCGCTGGCGGTGGTCGCGGCGCTGCGTGAAACCTCGATTCTTTTCGGGGCGCTGATCGCCTTTGTGCTTTTAAAAGAGAAGGTTGCGGGCCTGCGCATTGCGGCGGCGCTGGGTATTGCCGGCGGTGCCATTCTCCTGCGCCTCGCGTAAATCACTGGCAACATTAGTTGCCGTTTTTGTTTACAAATCCTGCCTTTCATCGTTCATCCATTCACCACCACAATGATTAAATTGTCATTTTACTGTGGTAGATTCCTCGCGCATTTATGGGAATGCGCAGTCACTTATTCTTCATTTTTCTCTTTTGGCAAAAGTATTCAGCGACATGAAAAAACAAAGGAACGTTAACTTATTGTTGATGCTGGTGTTACTGGTGGCCGTCGGTCAGATGGCGCAAACCATCTACATTCCGGCGATCGCCGACATGGCAAAGGAACTAAACGTCCGCGAGGGCGCGGTACAGAGCGTAATGGCCGCCTACCTGCTGACCTACGGCGTCTCGCAACTTTTCTACGGCCCGCTGTCCGACCGCGTCGGGCGTCGCCCGGTGATCCTGATCGGCATGAGCATATTCATGGTTGCGACGGTCATTGCGATGACCACCCATAACCTGACCGTACTGATTGCCGCCAGCGCGCTGCAGGGCGTCGGGACCGGCGTCGGCGGGGTGATGGCGCGAACCTTACCGCGCGATATGTACCAGGGCACCCAGCTTCGTCATGCCAATAGCCTGTTGAACATGGGGATTCTGGTCAGCCCGCTGCTGGCGCCGCTGATTGGCGGCCTGCTGGACACGATGTGGTCCTGGCGCGCCTGCTACGCCTTCCTGCTGGTGCTGTGCGTGATTGTCACCTTCAGCATGGCGCGCTGGATGCCGGAAACGCGCCCAGTGGACGCCCCGCGCACGAAGCTTCTCGCCAGCTATAAGACGCTGTTCGGCAACGGTTCTTTTACCTGCTATCTGCTTATGCTGATCGGCGGCCTGGCGGGCATTGCGGTGTTCGAAGCCTGCTCCGGCGTGCTGCTGGGCGCAGGGCTTGGCCTGAGCAGTATGGTAGTGAGCATTCTGTTTATTCTGCCGATCCCGGCGGCGTTCTTCGGCGCGTGGTTTGCCGGACGTCAGAACAAGCGTTTCTCCACGCTGATGTGGCAGTCGGTGATCAGCTGCCTGCTGGCAGGGCTGATGATGTGGATCCCGGGGCTGTTCGGCGTGATGACCGTCTGGACGCTGCTCATCCCGGCGGCGCTGTTCTTCTTCGGCGCGGGGATGCTGTTCCCGCTGGCGACCAGCGGCGCGATGGAGCCGTTCCCGTTCCTCGCGGGCACGGCGGGCGCGCTGGTGGGCGGTTTGCAGAATATCGGCTCCGGCGCGCTGGCCTGGCTCTCGGCGATGATGCCGCAAACCGGGCAGGCTAGTTTGGGTTTGCTGATGACGCTGATGGGGCTGCTGATTTTACTGTGCTGGCTGCCGCTGGCGTCGCGTGTTCCGCATCACGAGCAGCCGGTTTAACGGCATGATGGCCCGGCTTCTCGCCGGGCTTTTCACAAACGGGCGTCATCATCGCCTGCAAAAGCGGCTCCGGCGCAGGCCGCCAGGCTCCCTCTTCCCCGTCGTAAAACTGGAAATCTGCGTTAAGCGCATACGGGATTTTCGCTTTTTGCAGCTCGCAGGCCATAAAGGTGGCGAAGGCTATTTGCGAGGCGGTTGGCGTGACGCGGCTTGATTCACCTACGCCCCAGCCCCCGACCCAGCTAACGTGCCCGGTTTTTTGCTGCCAGCGCAGTGCGGTATTGATGCGGTTATGGATAGCCGCTTTCTCCGCCGCCGTGCCGGACGTCCACGGGTATTTACCGCTGTTTTTTAGCGGCCCCCACGGGAAAATATGCCACTCCGCCAGCAGGTAGTTCTGGCTGTGCGCGGGCAGCTTCAGGCTGGATAAATCCTCCGGCGCGGCGCGCAGGCGTGGTGCAATGAAGATCATGCGCTGCGGGTCGATATCGTGGATTGCCTTAATGGTTTTTTCATACACGCGGTTTAACGACGCCAGGTTGTGGTTAAGCTTGTCGGCCGGCTCGTAAATGAGATCAAACCCCAGCAGCGGGTAGCTCTGGCCGAAATAGTGCGCCACGGCAATCCACCAGTTGATGGTCTCTTTCTCGTTATCGGCTTTCGGGTCGTTTTTATATTCGTCAGCCTGGTACGCGACTATCGGGATCACGCCATACTGCTCGCAGGCCTCCACCAGCTTGCGCAGGTGGATCAGCCGCGCTTCCGTCGGCTCATCGGCCACGCGGATGCGCACGTGGGTAATGCCTTTAGCACGAAAATCGCGGACCTCCAGCGGGTCGAATTCACGTATCCCGCGCTCGGTGCGCGCCCAGTCCACATCCATCCCGACGCCCAGCTGCTGCGCATAACGGGCAGCCGTCAGCGGCGGCTCGGCGGCAATGGCCCAGCCGGAAGAGATCAGTAATGCAGAGACAATAAAAGGCTTTAACACGGTTTACCCTGGATAAATCGAAAGCATTACCTGTATTTAGCACGCTTTTTCACATTTGGTGTAGCGCGAAAGCGTAATAATTCTTCAACCTGCCCGTTCTCTCAGCCAGCCGATAAAGGCATCTATTTTCGGCCACTGACGGCCAGAAAGCGTTGAAATATAGTAGTGCTGATGACATTTCAGGGTCTTGTCACCAAACGGGGCGATCAGCTCACCCCGTTCGAGCCGTTTCTGCACCAGCCGCTTTCTGCCCATCGCCACGCCGACGTGGTTGATGGCCGCAATAATCGCTAAATCTGAGCGATCGAAACCAATGCCCGACGATGGCGGCATATTCACCGCAAAATGCTGCGCCCAGCTCAGCCACTCATCCGTGCCGGAATCATTGCTCCAGGCCTGACGGTCGTGCAGCAGCGTACAGTGGCCGAGGTTATCGGGATTTTTCAGCAGATCGTGCTCGCGGGCATACTGCGGTGAACAGACGGGCAAAATCTCCTCGTCCATCAGGAAGTGATGAGAAAGGTTTTTTGGCGGCGTATCGTCGAAATAGAGCGCCAGATCGACGCCCGTTCGCTGCATATTAACGTAGTCATTGCCGGTCAGGACGGTGAGTGAAATCGACGGGTAGCGGCGGGTAAAGTCGCCCAGCATGGGCACCAGCCAGCACTGAGCGATCGACGGTCGGGAGTAGATCGTCAGCGTGCCGGAGAGCGCCTGGTTTTTAATATCCAGGATCTCCTGATTCAGGGTGTCCAGCGACGATTTCAGCGTCCAGTAAACGCGTTTTCCCTCCGGCGTCAGCTCAACCTTACGGTGCGAGCGGACAAACAGCTGAATACCCAGCTCCTCTTCCAGCAGGTTGATGCGGTGACTTACCGCGCTGGGGCTGAGCGAAAGCTCCGCCGCCGCCAGGGCGAAGGACTCATGCCGGGCGGCCACTTCAAAGGTGTACATTTTTGAAAGCTGCCAGCCGTTTAGCAGCCGATTCTGAGCATCCGTCACGCCTTTCCTCCGCGTTTGATCCAATCTGGCTCACCTGAAACGCAATATATATCATTTGTCAGTATGCCTCTTTTTTTATCCAATACCCCACACGACCCGATTGCGACGAGATGAACAATGGCAAACGCACGCGCTGCGGCCCTGACCGCACAGTTCCCTCTGATTGAGGATTTGATAGCCCTGAAAGAAACGACCTGGCTTAACCCGCGCACCACCACGCTGGCGGAAGGATTGCCTTACGTCGGGCTGACCAAAGCCGACGTGGACGACGCGCACGCGCGCCTCAACCGCTTCGCGCCGTATCTGGCGAAGGCCTTCCCGGAGACGGCAGCCACGAATGGGATGATTGAATCCGAACTGGTCGCCATTCCGGCCATGCAGGCGCGGCTGGAGAAGGAATCTGGCAAAACCATTCCCGGCACCTTGCTGCTGAAAAAAGACAGCCATCTGCCGATCTCCGGCTCGATTAAAGCGCGCGGCGGCATCTACGAGGTGCTGACCCACGCGGAGAAACTGGCGCTGGAAGCCGGGTTGCTGAGCGTTGAAGATGACTACAGCATCCTGCTGGAGCCGCGCTTTAAGGACTTCTTCAGCCAGTACAGCATTGCGGTAGGCTCTACCGGCAACCTGGGGATGTCCATCGGCATTATGAGCGCACGCATCGGCTTTAAGGTGACGGTGCATATGTCCGCCGACGCCCGCGAGTGGAAGAAAGCCAAACTGCGCAGCCACGGCGTCATCGTCGTGGAGTATGAGCATGACTACGGCGTGGCGGTGGAACAGGGGCGCAAGGCGGCGGAAAGCGATCCGAACTGCTTCTTCATTGACGATGAAAATTCCCGCACCCTGTTCCTGGGCTATGCGGTGGCGGGCGAGCGGCTGAAGGCGCAGTTTGCCGCACAGGGCCGCGTGGTGGATGCGGAACACCCGCTGTACGTCTACCTGCCTTGCGGCGTCGGCGGCGGCCCCGGCGGCGTGGCGTTTGGCCTGAAGCTGGCCTTTGGCGATAACGTCCACTGCTTCTTCGCGGAGCCCACGCACTCCCCGTGCATGCTACTGGGCGTCTACACCGGCCTGCACGATGAGATTGCGGTACAGGATCTGGGCATTGATAACGTGACGGCGGCGGACGGGCTGGCGGTCGGGCGCGCGTCCGGCTTCGTGGGCCGCGCGATGGAGCGCCTGCTCGACGGGTTCTATACGCTTTCCGATCGGAGCATGTACGACATGCTCGGCTGGCTGGCGCAGGAGGAAGGCATTCGGCTGGAACCGTCCGCGCTGGCGGGCATGGCCGGACCGGTACGCGTTCAGTCAGATGCCAGCGTTACCCACCTGGTATGGGCAACCGGCGGCGGGATGGTGCCGGAAGACGAGATGGCGAAGTATTTAGCACAAGGTCGTTAACCGTAGGCCCGGTAAGGCGTAGCCGCCACCGGGCTTATAAGCCCGCAATTTGCTGAAGGTGAGTAACTGCAAAAAGTAAAGACAGAGACAGCACGGCCAGCGCGATCAGGAACTTATCCCGCACCGCTTTCGGCTGTATAAAATCGTCCTGCGCCACGTCCATCAGGTTACGGCTGCGGGTATAGCGCCATAAAACGATCGCCACCAGCGCCAGCACAACAATCGAGATCCAGAACGGCACCCCCGTGCGGTGCCAGTTGTGCTTAATCGCCAGGGCAATCAGCGCGCCATACCCCAGCAGCGTGCGCAGCCAGGCGAGCGACGTCCGCTCCGGCTGCAGGCCGGGGTCCGCTTCGCGTCGCGCTTTGCGGCTATCCGCCATAGAACACCAGCACCATCACCACGCCCGCCACCGCCAGCAGGATCGCGCTGATGATGAGTAACCCGCGCGTGTAGGGCAGATCCTGCTTCAGGCGCATTGCCTTCTCGTTGCGCAGCCAGCGCAGATAGCCGTAAATCGCCAGCACGCCCGCGAACAGGCACAGCAGCAGCGCCAGCACCTCGCGTATCAGCGGCGTGGCGAAATCAGGCGCAAGCTGATCGAGCCCCACCCCGGCGGCAAGAAAGCCCAGCGCGGTGCGGATCCACGCTAAAAACGTGCGCTCATTAGCCAGAGAGAAGCGGTAGTCCGGCGCTTCCCCGAGGCGGGAAATTTTCATGAAGGTTCCTTGTCGTGCTGCGGGCAGGCTTCAGCATAGCGTAAATCGACAAGGACAAGGAGACCGGCATCGGGCGATGCCGGTCAGGAAGGTTAGTGCAGCTCTGGCCAGTAGCCTTTATTGGCCTCGATCAGGTCATCCAGAATCGCTTTCGCAACGGACGCGCTCGGCACGGTTTTGGACAGGGTAATCGCCTGCCAGAGTTTCTGATACGAGCGCTGCTCCCAGGCGTCCACTACCAGTTTTTCCACCGCCACCTGCTGGCTCATCAGCCCTTTCTGGAAGTGCGGAATATCGCCCACCGTAAGCGGCTCCGGTCCGTTATGGCCCACCAGACATGGGATCTCCACCATCGCATCGGCATCAAAGTTATGAATGGCCCCGTTATTTGGCACGATCAGCAGCATCCGCTCCTGGGTATTAAAGGCAATTGCCGTCGCCAGATCGACGATGTACGACGCATGTTCGTCGATTTCCAGCTCACCGGCGGAGGATTTGCCCGCCTCGATAATTGCCCGGCAGGAACTGAACACGTGCTTCTCACGGTGATCCATCACTTCATTGGCGCGGGTGCGTTCCGGGTTGGAATGCGCGACCACGTAGTCCGGGAACAGGTAGTATTTCAGATAGGTGTTCGGCATGGTGTCCGGATCCAGCGCCTGCACGTCTTTTGCCTTGGCGAACGTATCGTTCCAGCTCGCTTCGGTATGCGCATCTTCTGAAGGCGGCACATAGCCGTTTTTCGCCACGTATTCGCGCAGCTTCGGCATCAGATCGTTGCCGTTGAGATCTTCAATCGACGTCCACCAGCCGAAGTGGTTCAGGCCGTAGTAGCGCACGCGCATCTCTTTGCGGTCTTTCAGGCCGACAATCTGCGCCATACGCCCTTCAATGCCGATCGGCATATCGCAGATGTTGAGGATTTTGGCGTTTGGACGCAGGCGACGCGTGGCCTCCGCGACAATCGCCGCCGGATTTGAGTAGTTCAGCATCCACGCGTTCGGGGAGTACTGCTCCATATAATCCACCAGCTCCAGCACGCCGCCGATAGAGCGCATGCCGTAGGAGATGCCGCCCGGCCCGCAGGTTTCCTGGCCCAGCACGCCGTGGCGCAGCGGGATCTTTTCATCTTTTTCACGCATCGGGTATTTGCCCACGCGGATATGCGCCATCACGAAATCCACATCGCTAAACGCCGCTTTCGGATCGGTGGTGTAGCTGAATTCAATCTCCGGCGCCTGCTCCTTAAGGATGATTTTGCACGCTTCGGCGATGGTTTCCTGACGCGCGCCGTCGTTGTCATAGAACTTCAGGGCGCGCAGCGGGAAACGGTCACGGTTGGCTAACAGCATCAGGACGATACCAGGCGTAAAGGTGCTGCCGCCGCCTGCAATGACAACTGAGAATTTTTTCATGATATAGCCTCTGTCAGGGTGGTTTGTTCATTCGATAAAGGGGTTTTCATCAGCGATTCCAGCTGGTCGCGCACCTGAGGAACGTGCAGACCGACAATCACCTGAATGCCGTTGCCGCGTCGCACCACGCCGTGGGCGCCGAGGGCTTTGAAGACGTCATCGCTTTGCGTTTTGGCCATATCGACCAGGGTGATACGCAGGCGGGTGGCGCAGTTGTTGATGCTCTCGATGTTGGCCGCGCCGCCGAGCGCCTGCAGGAATCCGGCGGCCTGTCCGACCTGCTGGCTGGCCGCCGCCGGGGCGGTAGTTTGCCCGCGCGCCGCCTTATAGTCGGCCTTGCTGTAGAGCTTGATTTCGCTCTCCTCCCGGCCCGGCGTTTTGAGGTTCAGACGCGCAATCAGCGTTTTGAAGACCACGAAGTAGATGCCGGTGAAGCAGACGCCGATAGCGATCTGGATGAAGACCGTTGAGGCGTGATTGTGGAACATCGGGATCCAGTTTTGCGGCAGGAACTGGTCCAGCAGGCCGCCGCCCATGTTGCCGACCACGCCGAAGGTGTACATCACCGTTGCCATGGTGGCTGCCAGCACGGCGTGAACGGCAAACAGCAGCGGTGAGATAAACAGGAAGGTGAATTCAAGCGGTTCCGTAATGCCGACGAGCACGGCGGTGAGCGTGGCCGGTATCAGCAGGCCCGCCACCTTGACGCGGTTTTCCGGCGACGCGGTGTACCAGATCGCCAGCGCAATCCCGACCGAACCGAACACTTTGGCGTTGCCGTGCAGCGCGAACCCGCCTTCCGGGAAGAGGGTTTTCAGCGGCAGGGTGCTCTGGCTGAATTCCTGCAGGTGCTGCGCCCAGTAGACCTGGATCCCGCCCTCCACCGCCGCCGGGCCGAAGATGAACGGGCCGTAGACGAAGTGGTGCAATCCGGTTGGAATCAGAATGCGTTCCAGGAAGGTATACACCCACACGCCCAGCGCACCGGCGGAGCGCAGGAACGCCTGCAGTGACTCAATGCCCATCTGCACTTTCGGCCAGCCCAGCAGCGTCAGCCAGGCGCAGGGGATCATGACGAAGAACGCGAGGATAACAACGAAGGAGCTGCCCTGGAAAATCCCCAGGAAAACCGGCAGCGGCTTGTCGAAATAGCGGTTGTGGATGGCGGTGACGATGCCCGAAATCACGATGGCGCCGATGATGCTGGTATCGAGCGTTTTGATCCCGGCAATCATCGCCAGCCCGCTTCCGGCGGTCGGTTCGGCGGAGAAGTCGACGCCGAAGAAGTGGCCCCAGGTCATCCCCATCGCGTTGATGAAGTAGTTCCAGGTCAGAAAGCTAATCAGCACCGCCAGACAGGCGCGGCCCTGCGCCTGCTTCGCCAGGCCAATCGGCAGGCCAACGGCAAAAATCAGCGGCATATTGCGAAACACCGCCCAGCCGCCTTCTTCAATGATGTGAACAATTTGTGCGAACAGATTATCAGGGGCCGTTAAGGCTTCGCCGACAAACAGCGGATTGCGAAGCATGATGGCGATTCCCACCACGATCCCGGCGAAGGGGAACAGCAACACCGGGGTAAACATGGCACCGCCGAAACGTTGTATTTGACTGAGCATTTTTAAATCCTCATGAAACAACCTGTAGGGGTAGAGGCCTTTATGGTTTTTTGCTGGCCTGAGGTGAGCATAAGAACTTACTGATGCGCGAACATGGCGTGCCGCTGCGATTCGTGATCGCATTCATGGTTTTATTTTGACCAATCAGGTCTACTTTTCGTTGTAAATATGGACATGTGAAGACGTAACCGACGCCATAATGGGGGCAGAGAGGTCTACTGGTGATCTACAAATCTATCGCCGACAGATTGCGGCTGCGGCTGAATTCGTCGGACTACAACATCGGCAGCCCGCTGCCCGGCGAAAAAGCGCTGGCGCAGGAGTTCGGCGTGGCGCGCATGACCATTCGCAAGGCGCTGGATCTCCTCGTGGGCTGGGGGCTGGTTGAACGACGGCACGGGAGCGGAACGTTTGTCTCGCGCAAGGACGTTCACCACGAAACCACCAACCTGACCGGGCTGGTGGAGGTGCTGCGCCAGCAGGGAAAAGAGGTGCAGAGCAAGGTGCTGCAGTTCGAAGTGATGCCCGCGCCGCCCGCCATCGCCAGCCAGCTGCGGATTCAGGTGGATGAACGGATCTACTTTTCCCGGCGGGTGCGCTACGTGGACGGAAAACCGCTGATGCTGGAGGACAGCTTTATGCCGGTGAAGCTGTTCCGCAATCTGTCGCTGGCGCATCTGGAAGGGTCAAAGTTTGATTACATCGAGAAGGAGTGCGGGATCACCATCAGCGGCAACTACGAGAGCCTGACGCCGGTGCTGGCCGATAAACAGCTGGCGGGTTATATGAACCTGCCGGAACAGACGCCGCTGCTGCGTATCACCTCCCTTTCCTACAGCGACAGCGGCGAGTTCCTCAATTATTCCGTGATGTTCCGAAATACCAGTGATTATCAGGTGGACTACCATCTGCGGCGCATCCACCCGGACGACCTGCTAGCCCATCCCCCAGAACAGCACCGCCAGTAGCTGCGGGGTGATGATGCGCAGGAACATCACCAGCGGGTAGACGGTGGCGTACGAGAGCGCCGCCGCGCCGCTGGTGGCGTGCAGGTTGTTGGCAAAGGCCAGCGCGGGCGGATCGGTCATGGAGCCCGCCAGCATCCCACACAGCGTCAGGTAGTTCATTTTGGCGAACATTCGCGCCAGAATGCCCACCGTCAGCAAAGGAATCGCCGTAATAAAGATGCCGTAGCCGACCCAGCTCATCCCTTCGCCCTTGACCAGGGTATCGACAAAATCCCCGCCGGACTTCAGCCCGACCACCGCCAGGAACAGCACGATACCCAGCTCGCGCAGCGCCAGGTTGGCGCTCGGCGGCATAAACCAGTAGAGCTTGCCGATGCAGCCGATGCGCCCGAGGATCAGCGCCATAATCAGCGGCCCGCCCGCCAGGCCCAGCTTGAGCGCCACCGGGAAGCCCGGCACGTACAGCGGAATAGAGCCGAGCAGCACGCCGAGCCCGATGCCGATAAACACCGGCAGCATCTGCACCTGCTGCAGTTTTTGCTGGGCGTTACCCACCATATCCGCCACGGCGTCGATGGACGACGGGCGGCCGACCAGGTTGAGGATATCCCCGAACTGCAGGCTGGCCTCCGGGCTGGCGACCAGCTCAACACCCGCACGGTTAAGCCGGGAGATCACCACGTCGTAGCGCTCTTTTACCTGCAAATCGCGTATTTTCTTGCCCAGAACGTGCTCGTTGGTCACCACAACGCGTTCCACGCGCATATCGGTGCCGCGGGTTGAGAGCGAAGTATCCACTTCCTGGCCAATCACCAGCCGCGCGTTGTTTAAGTCCCCGGGCTGGCCGACCAGGTGCAGCAGATCGCCCTGCTGAATAACGGTGCCGGGCGCGGGCACCATCAGCATATCGTCACGCTTGAGGCGGGAGCAGATGATGTTGGCGCTGTTCAGGATCGGCACGTCCTGAATCGCCATATTGTTCAGGTTGGGGTTATCAACCCGAATGTTGATGGTTTTGATCGGCATATGGCCGTTGGTGAGCGTGGTTTCGTGGTCTTTCGCCTCTTTGTCGACGTTAATGCGAAACAGGACGCGCACCAGCCACATGGAGAGGAGAATGCCGCAAATCCCAAACGGATAGGCCATGGCGTAGCTCATCCCCATCTGGTCGACAATGCCGGGTTCTATGCCCAAATCGCGCAGGATTTGCTGCCCGGCACCGAGCGCGGGCGTGTTAGTGACCGCCCCGGAGAAAATGCCCAGCACCACGGGCAGCGGGATATCGAAGATTTTGTGCAGAATGGCGGTGACCAGCCCGCCCATCACCACGATGCCGAGGGCAAACAGGTTGAGCCGTAATCCGGAGACCCGAAGAGAGGCGAAAAACCCCGGCCCTACCTGAATACCGATGGTGTAAACGAAGAGGATCAGGCCGAACTCCTGCGTAAAGTGGAGCATTTCGGCGCTAAGGACCAGCCCGAGCTTGTCGGCAAAGTGCCCGACAAAAATGCCGCCAAACAGCACTCCGCCTATCCCAAACCCGACGCCGCGGATTTTGATATTCCCTATCCACAGGCCAACAACAGCGACCAGGGCCAACACGCTAACGGTTAACGCGATATCACTCATGATCCACTTCCTTGGCATAACCTTAGTTATGGTAAGGATTCTCTCAGAGCCGTCGGCTGTTGTATGGGCGATGGCGCACAAAAAAGCCCTGCCGGGGCAGGGCTTTGTGCAGTCTGTGAGTATTGTCGGGTGGCGGCTGCGCCTTACCCGACCTACAGGTTCGGCGGACTTGTTAGCTGTTTAACGCTGGCCGGTCGCTAATGGCGATACGCTGCGGCGCGATGGCATCCGGCACGTTACGGGTCAGGTCAATATGCAGCAGCCCGTTGGTGAACGTTGCGCCGGAGACGTCCATATGGTCTGCCAGGGTAAAGCTCAGGCTAAACGGCTGGTTAACCAGCCCCTGGTGCAGCCATTTGGGTTCGGTCTCTTGTTTTTCCGGCGTACCCTTCACGGTCAGGCGAGTGCCTTCGAGCTGGATGTCCAGATCCTCCTGGCGGAAGCCGGCCAGCGCGAGGGTGATGCGATAGTGGTTATCGTCGCTTTTTTCGATGTTGTACGGCGGAAACGTCTGTTGCTCGGTGGTGCTTTGCAGGGCGTTGGCCAGTTTGTCAAAACCAATCCACTGACGCAGCAGGGGGGATAAATCATAGTTACGCATACTAAATCTCCTTCTGAGAAGCGAGTTCGGCACAGTTTAATTTTGTGCGCAGTTGTTCCTGCAAATCCGGATGGATTCGCATATGCTCCCGTTACGGCAAGCAAGTCTGGGTGGGCCGCGTTTGCGACCCGCATAATTAGTTAATTTCGATACGGCGCGGTTTTTTCTCTTCCGGAATCACGCGTTCCAGTTCGATAAACAGCAGGCCGTTGACCAGGTTCGCGCCCTTGACGTGAATGTTCTCGGCTAACTGGAACTTGCGTTCAAAGTTGCGCTCGGCGATGCCCTGGTAGAGGTAGGTACGTTCTTTCTGCTCGGCCGTATGGGAACCTTTCACCACCAGCAGGTTGTCCTGCGCGGTGATCTCCAGTTCGTTTTCTGCAAAACCGGCCACGGCAATGGCGATGCGGTAGTGGTTTTCGTCAACCAGCTCAACATTGTAAGGAGGGTAGCCGTTGCTCTGGCTTTGGTTATTTTCTAAATGGTTAAACAGGCGGTCAAAACCAATTGCAGAACGGTATAGCGGAGAAAGATCGAAGTTACGCATAAATAAAACTCCTGAAATCAGCGAGAAATTGTAGCCTTCCACCATGGACAGGCCTTTGCGCCCCCGAACACCCATCAGGCGAGTTCGTTATCGGGCCACAATCATAAAATGGGTCTGCAACCGGGCTTTTCAAGCGCGACGACTGCACTTTTTTTTGCACTTTCCTGCATCTCGCTTAGACTGGGACAACAGCACAAAGGGTTAAATTGCGATGGCTGCCACAGTGCGGGGTTATCGGGCTATCCATTTTGGTTAAGGCTCGCTATAACCCTGAGTTGCAGGTCTATGCAGTGCCATTAACGATGACTGAGTGATGATGAAAAATGTTCTGATAAAGCTGACGACGTTCAGCGGGGTAGTTTTACTTTGCGGGTGTTCGAGCGTGATGTCTCACACCGGCGGTAAAGAAGGAACATATCCGGGGACGCGCGCCAGCGCGGCGATGATCTCCGATGACGATACAAACTGGGGCACTAAATCCCTGGTTATCCTGGATATGCCGTTTACGGCCGTGGCGGATACGCTTCTGCTGCCGTGGGATATGTTTCGTAAGGACAGCTCCGTGCGCTCACGGGTAGAGAAAAGCGAGCAGGAAAATCTGGCGACAAACGCCGTCATCCCGCCCGCAAGCCTGCCCCCACGCTAGTTCTGTGCGGTTTCCGTTACCCAAAGCTGACGGAAACCGCTCGTCTCTTCCATCCACGCAATAAAGCGCCCGTCCGGAGAAAACACGACCGCATCCGCAGACGGCGGATTGTCACGATCGGACGTCAAAAACGTCACTTCTCCGCTCTGCGCATCGCAGCAGGCGATCCGATTTTCAAGCACAAACCCCAGACGTTCGCCAGAAGGGTGCCAGTTAAACGCTGACTGGATATCGCGCTCAGCATGGGTGAGCTGGCGCGGCTCGCCGCCCTCAGGCGCGATCAGCCACAGCTGCACAATGCCGTTATCATCCCGCATCAGAAACGCGATCTGCGTTCCCTGCGGATTGCTGCGCACCCAGTGACGCGGTACGTTCACCAGGCCCGGATAGCGAGTGTGATGTGTGAAGGTTAACCGACGCTGCATCACGCCCGCTGGCGGCGCAGGCAGCGTTTCTGGCGTGCCCTGCAGCGGCGCATCGCCCGCACGCTTCCAGCCCTGCTCATCTTCAGGCAGGTCCACAATAAACAGTTCCGGGACTTTTTCGCCCTGCGCAGAGAGGGTATCGCCGATAAACGCCAGCCTGCTGTTGCCTACCCAGCCCTCTTCGTAGGCGCGGTTGATCTCGTCGCTGCCCGGCCGTGGCGCTGGCGTTGTGCGGCTGACCAGCACGCTCCAGAAGGTTCCCGGATATTCACGGGGATGGTTCCCCGGCGGGTTAACCGGGCCGAAAGGCGCCGCCACGCCGACGTTGCGTAAATCGAGCTTTGGATCGCGCGCGTGCAGGACATGGTCGTTATAGGTAAAGCTGACGAGCTGCCCGTTCGGGCTGAAGACATGGACGTGGCTGCCGCCGCGCAGCGCGCCTGCGGTGTAAGGCGCGGTGATATCCATCGCGTCCAGGTTGCTCACCTGGCCTTGATGGGCAATTACCCCCTGGCGATGGTGAAAATCGTAGCGCCAGTCCACATCCGGATTTTTCGGGCCGTGAATAAAAACGTATTTCTCTTGCGCAGGATGAACGGTCACCACGCCAACGTGCGCCCCGTCGGTGGCGCGATAAATCACCTCAACCTCACCCGTCCCGACATTGACCCGCTCGATGGTTTCACCGGTAAACGACGCACCAGACGGGCGCACGTCATAGACCAGCCACTGGCTGTCCGGCGTCCAGGTATTGATATTCGTGAGCTGATGATGACGGGAAGCGAAGGTGATTTGTTTCATGAGGATACCCCGATGCGCAGTTATCGCATCAGGGTATAGCAAGCGGGTATTTAGTTCAGCACAAACTTCTCAATCGCGTACGCCACGCCGTCTTCCAGATTGGATTTGGTGACGAAGTTAGCCACGTCTTTCACCGACGGAATGGCGTTGTCCATCGCCACGCCCATACCGGCGAACTCAATCATCGCGATGTCGTTCTCCTGGTCGCCCAGCGCCATGATTTCGTCCGGATTAATGCCCAGCGCATCGGCCAGTGATTTAACGCCGGTGCCTTTATTGACGCGTTTATCCAGAATTTCGAGGAAGTACGGCGCACTTTTCAGCACGGTGTACTTCTCTTTCACCCCGGCCGGAATGCGCGCGATGGCTTTATCCAGGATCTCAGGCTCGTCGATCATCATCACTTTCAGGAACTGCGTTGCCGGGTCCATTTTCTCCGCTTCACAGAACACCAGCGGAATGGTCGCTACGTAAGATTCATGTACCGTGTAGTAGCTGATATCGCGGTTGGCGGTATAGAGCGTGTTGCGATCGAGCGCGTGGAAGTGGGAACCCACTTCGCGGGACAGTTTTTCCAGGAACAGATAGTCATCGTAGCTCAGCGCGGTTTGCGCAACCGTACTGCCATCCGCGGCTTTCTGCACCAGCGCGCCGTTATAGGTGATGCAGTAGTCGCCAGGCTGATTCATGTGCAGCTCTTTCAGGTAGCTGTGCACGCCCGCATACGGACGTCCGGTGGTCAGCACCACATTCACGCCCTTTGCGCGTGCCGCGGCGATCGCGTTCTTAACCGCTGGAGAGATAGTGTGGTCTGGCAGCAGCAGCGTGCCGTCCATGTCGATTGCAATGAGTTTGATAGCCATGAGTTCCCCGGGATAAATGAGTGCTGCCTCATGCTAACGCGATTAAGCCCACAAAAATAGAGCTACATTGCGCAACAGAAGTGCCCCTTTTATCGGTATCCCGGGGAGTAATGACTTACTCGCGGGTGAGAACGATTTTACCGAACGCGCCGCGATCCAGGTGTTCAAGCGCCTGCTCAAGTTCATCAAAGCGGTAGCGACGATCGATCACCGGCTTCAGCCCCGTTACATCCACGGCGCGGACGAAATCTTCCAGCGCCCGACGGTGTCCCACGCCAATCCCCTGAATAACCGGGGATTTCAGCAGCAGTTCGCCTGCGGGCAGCGAAATCTCACTTCCGGCCAGCACGCCAATGACCGAGATACGTCCGTGAACGGCAACGGCGCGCAGGGAGTGCTTCAGGTTCTCGCCCCCTACGGTTTCGATAATATGGTCGATGCCGCGATCCTGCGTGAGTGCCAGCGTATTTTCAGCCCAGTCGCCTTTCAGGCGGTTGATGCCCCGGCTGGCCCCCAGCTTTTTGGCCAGCGCCAGTTTGTCATCACTTCCCGAAGTGACAAACACCTCTGCGCCGTGCGCTTTTGCAATTTGCAGAGCGAATATCGCCACGCCGCCCGTCCCCTGCACCAGCACCGATTGCCCGGCGCGCAGCTGGCCGCGTTCCACCAGCGCAAACCAGGCGGTAAGCCCCGCGCAGGGTAAGGTGCTGGCCTCGGCGTCATCCAGGGTTTCCGGAGAGGCCACCAGCGCGTCTTCCTTCACAATCACGTACTCGGCCAGCATTCCCTGAAAGAAGCCACCGGACGTTTTATAGGGCAGATTGCGCGCGTCAGCCTGTGGCTTACCGTCGATCCACTCCGGGAAGAAGGTGGAGATGACGCGCGCGCCGGGCTGGAAACGCGTGACGCCTTCACCAATGCTGTCCACCACGCCCGCCATGTCAGACGCCGGGGTAAACGGGAAGGAGAGCGGGATCGGCATGGTGCCTTCAATCACCATTTTATCGCGATAGTTGAGCGCAACGGCATTCACCCGTACGCGCACTTCACCCGTTCCCGGCACGGGAAGAGGCTCCTGAATGAGTCTGAGGCTCTCACGCCCAAGGGTGTCCATGGACCAGCGCTGCATTGTTTCTGTCATTGTATTTCTCCTGCCATCAGATGAGCTTTAGTTCTGACAGTCTAGCGTTGACTCAACGTCACCAGTGGCGATAAGTTTTCCCTACATTGACGCCCGTGTAGATACAATCCATGACCGATACGCTGAAGGATATTCCTGTTTTTGTGGCCGCCGTTGAGGCGGGGAGTTTCGCTCAGGCCGCCATTCGCCTGCATTTGTCACGCTCGGCGGTGGGTAAAAGCATCGCTCGCCTTGAACAACGGCTGGGCGTACGGCTGTTTCATCGCACCACCCGCAGCCAGAGGCTGACCGATAACGGTGCGCTTTTTTATGAACGCTGCCTGCGCGCGCTGGAGGAGATTCGCGGGGCAGAGTCGCTGCTTGAAACGGGAAAACAGCAGGTCAGCGGCCGCCTGCGCGTTGCCATGCCGGTGCTGTTTGGCCGCCAGTGTGTGGCCCCGCTATTGATTGAACTGGCGCAGGAACACCCCGGGCTTGAACTGGAGATGTCATTCAGCGACCGCGTGGTGGATCTCGTCGAGGAGGGATTTGATATGGCGGTGCGTAACGGCACGCTGCAGGACAGCAGCGTGCTGGTCGCCAGAAGGCTGGGAGAACACCGCATGGTGCTGTGCGCCGCGCCGGAGTATTTGCTCAAGAAAGGACAGCCGCAAAGCGTGGCTGACTTACCCCAGCATACGGCCATTAACTATCTCCGCGCAGGCAGAGTGTTATCCTGGCAGCTGATGGATAACGCAGGAACGTCACACACCTTTACTCCCCGTTCTTCGCTCAATATGGATGACTTACAGGCGATCTGCGACGCCGCCCTGGCCGGACGCGGCCTTGCATGGCTGCCCTGCTGGATGGTCAGCAAAGAGATTCATCAGGGGAAACTCGTCCCGCTCTTAAAGCAGGCGCCGGAGGTGCGTTTCGACGTTCATGCGGTCTGGCAGCAGACGCCGCATCTGCCGCTGAGGGTAAGAATTGCGATAGATACGCTGGCGAGCCGTTTACCGTCCGCAATGTCGCTGGATATGCCTGCGCCCATAAAAAAGCCGCGCTAAACGCGCGGCCAGTATCGTGCGGTTTCAAACCGATTAAATATCGATATTTGCCGCTTTCAGGGCGTTCTCTTCGATGAAGGCACGACGTGGTTCAACCGCATCGCCCATCAGGGTCGTGAACAGCTGGTCTGCAGCAATCGCGTCTTTAACGGTAACGCGCAGCATGCGGCGGCTTTCCGGATCCATGGTGGTTTCCCACAGCTGATCCGGGTTCATTTCGCCCAGACCTTTATAGCGCTGGATCGCGAGGCCGCGACGGGACTCTTTCACCAGCCAGTCAAGCGCCTGCTCGAAGCTGGCTACCGGCTGACGACGTTCGCCACGTTCGATGAACGCATCGTCTTCAATCAGGCCGCGCAGCTTCTCGCCGAGGGTGCAGATACGGCGATATTCCGGACCGGTGACAAACTCGTGCTCCAGCGGATAGTCGTTATCGACGCCGTGGGTACGCACGCGAACGATCGGCTCGAACTGCTGGTCGGCGTTCTGCTGAACGTCGCATTTCCACTGGCTGCCGTGCTGCTCTTTCTCGTTCAGATCGGTCACCAGGGCGTTCACCCAGCGGGAGACGGTCTGCTCGTTGCTCAGATCGGCTTCGGTCAGGGTTGGCTGATAAACCAGCTCCTTCAGCAGCGTTTTCGGATAACGGCGTTCCATACGCGTAATCATTTTCTGCGTGGCGTTGAACTCGGACACCAGACGCTCCAGCGGCTCACCGGCCAGCGCAGGCGCGTGGGAGTTCGCGTGCAGGGTTGCACCGTCAAGGGCGATCGCGATTTGGTACTGATCCATCGCTTCATCGTCTTTAATGTACTGTTCCTGCTTGCCTTTCTTCACCTTGTACAGCGGCGGCTGGGCAATGTAGACGTGGCCACGTTCAACGATTTCAGGCATCTGACGATAGAAGAAGGTCAACAGCAGCGTACGAATGTGCGAGCCGTCGACGTCCGCATCGGTCATGATGATGATGCTGTGATAACGCAGCTTGTCCGGGTTGTACTCGTCACGGCCAATGCCGCAGCCCAGCGCGGTGATGAGGGTCGCCACTTCCTGAGAAGAGAGCATCTTGTCGAAGCGGGCTTTCTCAACGTTGAGGATTTTACCCTTCAGCGGCAGAATCGCCTGGTTCTTACGGTTACGGCCCTGCTTCGCAGAACCGCCCGCGGAGTCCCCTTCCACGAGGTACAGTTCGGACAGCGCCGGGTCGCGTTCCTGGCAGTCAGCCAGCTTGCCCGGCAGGCCGGCTAAGTCCAGCGCGCCTTTACGACGGGTCATTTCACGGGCTTTACGCGCCGCTTCACGGGCACGTGCCGCATCAATAATTTTGCCCACCACGATTTTCGCGTCGGACGGGTTCTCCAGCAGGTATTCGCTCAGCAGTTCGTTCATCTGCTGTTCAACCGCCGATTTCACCTCAGAAGAGACCAGCTTGTCTTTGGTCTGCGAGGAGAACTTCGGATCCGGCACCTTCACGGAGACAACGGCAATCAGGCCTTCACGGGCATCGTCGCCGGTGGCGCTGACCTTCGCTTTCTTGCTGTAGCCTTCTTTGTCCATGTAGGCGTTCAGGGTACGGGTCATCGCCGCACGGAAGCCTGCAAGGTGAGTACCGCCGTCACGCTGTGGAATGTTGTTGGTGAAGCAGTAGATGTTTTCCTGGAAACCGTCGTTCCACTGCAGCGCCACTTCCACGCCGATACCGTCTTTTTCGGTGGAGAAGTAGAAGATATTCGGGTGAATTGGCGTTTTGTTCTTGTTCAGATACTCAACGAACGCCTTGATGCCGCCTTCGTAGTGGAAGTGGTCTTCTTTGCCGTCACGCTTGTCGCGCAGGCGAATCGAGACGCCGGAGTTGAGGAACGACAGTTCGCGCAGGCGTTTCGCCAGGATGTCGTATTCAAATTCGGTGACGTTGGTGAAGGTTTCGAGGCTCGGCCAGAAACGCACCATGGTACCGGTTTTGTCGGTGTCGCCCGTGACGGCCAGCGGTGCCTGCGGCACGCCGTGCGTATAGAGCTGACGGTGGATTTTGCCTTCGCGCTGGATAACCAGCTCCAGCTTCTGCGACAGGGCGTTAACCACGGAGACGCCTACGCCGTGCAGGCCGCCGGAAACTTTATAGGAGTTATCGTCGAACTTACCGCCTGCGTGCAGCACGGTCATGATCACTTCCGCCGCGGAGACGCCCTCTTCCGGGTGAATACCGGTTGGGATGCCGCGACCGTCATCGGTGACGGAGACGGAGTTGTCCGCATGGATGGTGACCACGATGTCTTTACAGTGACCCGCGAGCGCTTCGTCGATAGCGTTATCTACCACCTCGAATACCATGTGGTGCAGACCGGTGCCGTCATCCGTGTCGCCGATATACATACCCGGGCGCTTACGCACCGCATCCAGCCCTTTCAGGACTTTGATACTGGAGGAGTCATAAGAATTCGACATCAACGTTTCTCGCTCATTTCAACTTGGGTTAATCCGTTATTTTACCCTTTTCCACGGTAAACATCTTCGAATTTTCGTCCGACATGTCCATAACGTGTTCAGCGCTAATCGCGCTGACGAAAACCTGCGACTGCGTGGCTTTCAAGCGGCTGGCAAGCAGCCCGCGCCGCGCGTCGTCAAGTTCCGAGGCAAAATCATCTATCAGGTACAGGCAGCGTCGCCCGCTCTCGCGAGTGAGGAACTCCCCCTGTGCCAGGCGCAGCGCACACATCAGTAGCTTGAGCTGCCCGCGCGACAGCGTGTCTTCCACCGGCGCACCGTCGGCACGAATGCGGAAATCCGCCTTGTGCGGGCCGTGCGCGGTGTAGGTCAACATGCGGTCGCGCTCGAAGCTTCTCTCTAACACCTCGGCATAATCCGTCTCTTTCTCCCAGCCGCGCTGGAAAGAGAAGGTGAGAGAGAATTCGGGTAAAAACTGTTTGCAGGTGTCGGCCATGTCTTCGGCGATCCCTGCGCTGTATTCGGCACGCCAGCGGCTGATCTGTTCCGCGAGAGGGATTAACTCCATGTCCCACGGACGCAGCTGAGCGTAACGGGTCACCTGGCGCAGCGCGGCGTTACGCTGCTTGAGCAGACGCTTCAGGTTGCTCCAGGCGTTAAAAAAACCGGCTTCGTTGTGAAAGCATCCCCAGTCGAGGAACGCTCTTCTGTATTTGGGGCCGCCGTTGAGTAAAGTAAACCCCTCGGGCGTGATCAGCTGCATCGGCATCAACAGCGCCAGCTCCGCCACCTTGTGGCCGTCGGTGCCGTCGATGCGCACCTTGCTGTCGCCCTGCTTGTCTTTCGTCAGGCCGATGGCGGTTTCCCGCTCCGCTCCCTGCAAACGCCCGTGCAGAACAAAGGATTCCTGCTCGTGGCGAATGACGCGACCAATCTGCAAACTGCGAAACGCCCGACCGTGGCCGAGCGTATAGATGGCTTCCAGCACGCTGGTTTTGCCGCTGCCGTTTGCGCCAACCAGGAAGTTAAAGCCGGGGGATAAAGCGAGATCCGCGCTTTCGATGTTGCGAAAGTCGCGGATCAACAGACGGGTGAGCGACATTACAGTCTCATTGGCATGACAACATAAGCAGCCGACTGTGATGCGGCATCTTCAATCTGTACGCTCGAAACGGAGTCGGTCAGCAGAATGCGCACGTTTTCGCATTTCAGCGCGTTCAGCACGTCCAGCACGTAGCTGACGTTGAAGCCAATTTCCATCTCAGCCCCGGCGTAGGTGACGTCCAGAATCTCTTCTGCCTCTTCCTGCTCCGGGTTATTGGCGGTGATTTTGATCTGGTTTTCACTCACGTACAGACGCACGCCGCGGAATTTCTCGTTAGAGAGAATGGCCGCACGCGCAAACGCCTGCTTGAGGCTATCGCAGCCCGCTTCCAGCGTCTTGTCCGGGTTCTTCGGCAATACGCGGCGATAATCCGGGAAACGACCGTCAACCAGCTTCGAGGTGAAGACAAAATCGCCCACGTGCGCGCGGATGTTGTTGCTGCCGATCTGCACGCGCAGCGGCGTATCGCCACCGTCGAGCATACGCATCAGCTCAATCACCCCTTTACGCGGCACGATCACCGAATGGTTCGGCAGCGAATCGCCAATCGGCATTGAACAGACCGCCAGACGGTGGCCGTCGGTGGCCACGGTACGCAGCTCTTCGCCTTCGGTTTCGAACAGCATGCCGTTTAAGTAGTAACGGACGTCCTGGTGCGCCATGGAGAACTGCGTGGCTTCAATCAGACGCTTCATCGTTGCCTGCGGCAGGGTGAATTCAACTTCACTTTGCCAGTCGTCCAGGTTCGGGAAGTCTGCGGCAGGCAGCGTGGAGAGCGAGAAGCGGCTGCGGCCAGAGCGCACCAGCATACGGTCGCCTTCCAGCTGCACGGCGATTTCAGCGCCTTCCGGCAGCCCGCGGCAGATGTCAAAGAATTTACGTGCCGGAACCGTGGTCGCGCCCGCGTCGTGAGGCTGCGTCAGCGTAACGCGCGCGATCATTTCCATTTCCAGATCTGTACCGGTCAGCGACAGCGTACCGTCCGCGACCTGAAGCAGCAGGTTTCCGAGAATAGGCAGCGTTGGGCGGCCGCCTAATGGGCCACTCACCTGTTGCAGCGGTTTTAATAAATGTTCACGTTCAACGGTAAATTTCATAGCGTCACGATGATAATGTTCTGATTAAATTGGAGAAATCTTCTTTTATGTCGTGGCTTTCTTCGCGTAACTGCTCAATCTTGCGGCACGCGTGCAGCACGGTCGTATGGTCACGGCCACCAAACGCATCGCCGATTTCCGGCAGGCTGTGGTTGGTTAACTCTTTTGCCAGCGCCATCGCCATCTGACGCGGACGCGCCACCGAGCGGGAACGACGTTTAGACAGTAAATCTGCCACTTTGATCTTGTAGTACTCGGCCACCGTCTTTTGAATATTGTCGATTGTGACCAGTTTTTCCTGCAATGCCAGCAAATCACGCAGCGCTTCACGCACAAAATCGATAGTGATCGCACGACCGGTGAAGTTGGCATTGGCGATAACGCGGTTCAGCGCCCCCTCCAGCTCACGCACGTTGGAGCGCAGACGCTTGGCAATGAAGAACGCCACTTCACCCGGCAGGCGAATGTCGTTTTCATCAGCTTTCTTCATCAGGATCGCGACGCGGGTTTCCAGCTCCGGTGGCTCGATCGCCACGGTCAGGCCCCAGCCGAAGCGGGATTTCAGACGATCTTCAACGCCGTTGATCTCTTTTGGGTAACGATCTGAAGTCAAAATGATCTGCTGATTGCCTTCCAGCAGGGCGTTGAAGGTGTGGAAAAATTCTTCCTGCGATCGTTCTTTGTTGGCAAAGAACTGGATGTCATCGATCAGCAGCGCGTCAACGGAACGGTAGTAGCGTTTAAACTCTTCGATCGCATTGTTTTGCAGGGCTTTTACCATGTCCTGAACGAAGCGCTCGGAGTGCATATACACCACTTTGGCATTGGGCTTGCGCGCCATAATGCCGTTACCCACCGCATGCAGCAGGTGCGTTTTACCCAGACCCGTGCCGCCATAGAGGAACAGCGGGTTGTAGGCCCCACCGGGGTTATCAGCCACCTGGCGAGCCGCCGCGCGCGCCAGCTGGTTCGACTTACCTTCAACGAAGTTATCGAACGTGTGCTTCACGTTAACGTTAGAGCGGTAGGTTGGCTCAGCCGGTGCAGGGACATTATCCCAGCCCTGACGAGCGGGAGCAACGCGAGGCGCTGGAGCAGGAGCAGCCTGAGCAGGCGCGGCGACGTTGACGGTTTCACGAACGGTTTGGGTGACCGGCTTTGTGCCCACTTCAAAGCGCAGCTGTGGGGCATCTGACCCGCAGAAATCGTTCAGCAGTCCATTGATGTTGTTAAGGTACTTGTCCCTTACCCAATCGAGCACAAAACGGTTTGGCGCATACAAAGCCAGCGTGTTATCGCTCAGTTCCGCCTGCAACGGGCGGATCCACATACTGAATTCTGTGGCTGGTAACTCATCCTGCAATCGGGCAAGACACTGCTGCCAAAGCGAAAGTGACACGGCGGACTCCACTCGAACAATAAAAGAAAACTATTGAATATTCATGATTGTTGGCGCACATCGACATGACCCTGTGCAAAGGGTGACGTGCGAATTGCTATCTGCAATTTATCCTGACCAGGATCCTGGGATCCCGATCGGGACCGCGGATCATAGCCTAAACTGAGCCAGAGATCTTCTGTTTCTCACAGATTCTTCCCGATTTATCCACAGGAAGATCCGGAACCGGGTAAGTGTAAACGATCCTGGCGCGCGTGCCCCGCGATTTAGACCGCATATTGGAAAAATTAATGAGCACAGACAATTTATTGCTTAAATGATCTAACGAAGATCCAGGACGATCCTTGCGCTTTGTTGGTGAGCCCGTATAATCCTCGACCCGGCGCGTGATGCTCATCTTCCTGCGTCGTCCGTTGCTCATTTTCCACGCGAAAACGTGCGGAAATACGCGGGAAATAAGGAAAGAGAATTGACTCCGGAGTGTACAATTATTACAATCCGGCCTCTTTAATCACCCACGCTGAGGCGTTAGTCGTTCGAAACTCGTTCGGGTATACGCAAAAGTCAGTGAATTTATTCAAGTTTAGGTAGAAATCGCCATGAAACGCACTTTTCAACCGTCTGTACTGAAGCGCAACCGTTCTCACGGCTTCCGTGCTCGTATGGCTACTAAAAATGGTCGTCAGGTTCTGGCACGTCGTCGTGCTAAAGGCCGCGCTCGTCTGACCGTTTCCAAGTAATAAAGCTAACCCCTGAGTGGTTAAGCTCGCATTTCCCAGGGAGTTACGTTTGTTAACTCCCGCTCATTTCACTTTCGTCTTCCAGCAGCCACTACGGGCTGGCACGCCGCAAATCACCATCCTCGGCCGCCAAAATTCGCTGGGGCATCCCCGCATCGGTCTCACAGTCGCCAAGAAAAATGTTAAGCGTGCGCATGAACGCAATCGGATTAAACGTCTGACGCGTGAAAGCTTCCGTTTACGTCAGCACGAACTGCCTTCAATGGATTTCGTGGTGGTGGCGAAGAAAGGGGTTGCCGACCTCGATAACCGTGCTCTCTCGGAAGCGTTGGAAAAATTATGGCGCCGCCACTGTCGCCTGGCTCACGGGTCCTGATAGCCCTCATTCGGGTCTATCAACGCCTGATTAGTCCGCTACTCGGGCCGCACTGCCGTTTCACACCAACATGCTCAAGCTACGGAATTGAGGCATTGCGCAGGTTTGGAGTGATAAAAGGCAGTTGGTTGACGGTGAAACGCGTATTAAAATGCCACCCTTTACACCCCGGTGGAGACGACCCCGTCCCCCCAGGACCCTTTGATACCAGAGAACACTAACGATGGATTCGCAACGCAATCTTCTTATCATCGCTTTGTTGTTCGTGTCTTTCATGATCTGGCAGGCATGGGAGCAGGATAAAAATCCTCAACCCCAGCAGCAGACCACGCAGACTACGACCACCGCAGCGGGTAGCGCCGCCGACCAGGGCGTACCGGCCAGTGGCCAGGGGAAACAGATTACGGTTAAAACCGACGTGCTTGAGCTGACTATCAACACCCGTGGTGGTGATGTTGAGCAGGCGCTGCTGTTGACCTACCCGAAAGAGCTGAAGTCTAACGAACCGTTCCAGTTACTGGAAACCACGCCTGAGTTTATCTACCAGGCGCAGAGCGGCCTGACCGGTCGTGACGGCCCGGATAACCCGGCTAACGGCGCGCGTCCACTGTATAACGTCGAGAACGACACGTTTGTACTGGCTGATGGTCAGAACGAGCTCGTTATCCCGATGACCTACACCGACGCCGCAGGCAACACCTTCACCAAAACCTTCACCCTGAAGCGCGGTGAATATGCGGTGAACGTGGGCTACAGCGTACAGAACACCGGTGCGAAACCGCTGGAACTGTCTACCTTCGGTCAGCTGAAGCAGTCCATCAATCTGCCGTCTCACCGTGACACCGGAAGCAGCAACTTTGCGCTGCATACCTTCCGTGGCGCGGCGTACTCCACGCCTGACGCGAAGTACGAGAAATACAAATTCGACACCATTGCCGATAACGAAAACCTGAACGTCAGCGCTAAAGGCGGTTGGGTGGCGATGCTGCAGCAGTATTTCGCGACTGCATGGGTGCCAAATAACGACGGTACCAACAACTTCTACACCGCGAACCTGGGCAACGGTATTGCAGCCATCGGCTACAAGTCTCAGCCGGTTCTGGTGCAGCCGGGTCAAACCGGTAAGCTGGCAAGCACCCTGTGGGTCGGCCCGGAAATCCAGGACAAAATGGCCGCCGTTGCGCCGCACCTGGATCTGACCGTGGATTACGGCTGGTTGTGGTTCATCTCTCAGCCGCTGTTCAAGCTGCTGAAGTTCATCCACAGCTTCCTGGGTAACTGGGGCTTCTCCATCATCGTTATCACCTTCATCGTTCGTGGCATCATGTACCCGCTGACTAAAGCGCAGTACACCTCCATGGCGAAGATGCGCATGCTGCAGCCGAAGATTCAGGCAATGCGTGAGCGTCTGGGCGATGACAAACAGCGTCAGAGCCAGGAAATGATGGCCCTGTATAAAGCAGAGAAAGTGAACCCGCTGGGTGGCTGCTTCCCGCTGCTGATTCAGATGCCAATCTTCCTTGCGCTGTACTACATGCTGATGGGTTCCGTTGAGCTGCGCCACGCGCCGTTCGCCCTGTGGATCCATGACCTGTCCGCACAGGACCCGTACTACATCCTGCCGATCCTGATGGGCGTGACGATGTTCTTCATCCAGAAGATGTCGCCGACCACCGTGACCGACCCGATGCAGCAGAAGATCATGACCTTTATGCCGGTCATCTTCACCGTGTTCTTCCTGTGGTTCCCGTCAGGTCTGGTGCTGTACTATATCGTCAGCAACCTGGTGACCATCATCCAGCAGCAGCTGATTTACCGTGGTCTGGAAAAACGTGGCCTGCATAGCCGCGAAAAGAAAAAGTCCTGATCCGATAAGTTAACGCTAAAATAAGGGCGGTCGATTGACCGCCTTTTTTATTTGTATTGAACGAGAGCAACCATGAGCCATAACGACACTATCGTCGCCCAGGCAACCCCACCGGGACGCGGTGGTGTAGGCATTCTGCGTATCTCCGGCCTGAAGGCGCGCGAGGTCGCCGAAGCGGTGCTGGGTAAACTGCCAAAGCCGCGCTACGCGGATTATCTGCCGTTTAAAGACGCTGACGGCACGCCGCTGGACCAGGGCATTGCGCTGTGGTTTCCGGGTCCAAACTCCTTTACCGGGGAAGACGTGCTGGAGCTACAGGGCCACGGCGGCCCGGTGATCCTCGACCTGCTGTTAAAACGTATTCTGACCCTGCCTGGCCTGCGCATCGCCAAGCCGGGCGAGTTTTCCGAGCGTGCCTTCCTCAACGACAAGCTCGATCTGGCGCAGGCCGAGGCGATTGCTGACCTGATCGACGCCAGTTCCGAACAGGCGGCGCGTTCCGCCCTGAACTCGCTGCAGGGGGCATTCTCCGCGCGCGTGAACCACCTTGTGGAAGCACTTACTCACCTGCGCATCTACGTGGAAGCGGCTATCGACTTCCCGGACGAGGAGATCGACTTCCTCTCTGACGGCAAAATTGAAGCCCAGCTCAACCAGGTGATGGCCGATCTCGACGCCGTTCGCGCCGAAGCGCGCCAGGGCAGCCTGCTGCGTGAAGGGATGAAGGTGGTCATTGCCGGACGCCCGAACGCCGGGAAATCGAGCCTGCTGAACGCCCTGGCGGGCCGTGAAGCCGCCATCGTGACCGACATTGCCGGCACCACCCGCGACGTGCTGCGCGAGCATATCCACATCGACGGGATGCCGCTGCACATCATTGATACCGCCGGTCTGCGCGATGCCAGCGACGAGGTTGAGCGCATCGGTATCGAGCGCGCCTGGCAGGAGATCGAGCAGGCCGATCGCGTGCTGTTTATGGTGGACGGCACCACGACCGACGCCGTTGACCCGGCCGATATCTGGCCCGATTTTATCGCCCGTCTCCCGGCTAAGCTGCCGATCACCGTGGTGCGTAATAAGGCAGACGTGACGGGCGAAACGCTCGGTATCAGCGATGTGAATGGTCACTCACTTATTCGCCTGTCGGCGCGCACCGGTGAGGGCGTGGACGACCTGCGTAACCACCTCAAGCAGAGCATGGGCTTTGACACCAGCATGGAGGGCGGCTTCCTGGCGCGCCGTCGTCATCTGCAGGCGCTGGAAGAGGCGGCCCGTCATCTCGACCAGGGCAAAGCACAGCTGATCGGCGCGTGGGCAGGTGAACTGCTGGCGGAAGAGCTGCGGCTGGCGCAGCAGAACCTGAGCGAGATCACCGGGGAGTTTACGTCGGACGATCTGCTGGGAAGGATCTTCTCGAGCTTCTGTATTGGTAAGTAATCCCTTACAGGGGGCAATCTCTAGAGGCGACTTATGATAATCACGTGTTTATAAGTCGCCTGAAGTTATATTAACCGCGATGAATTATGGCCTTGTTCAAGGAATTAATCACATCGTCAATATATTGCTTATCTTGACTGGTCAGTGCCTGTGACTCTCCAGAGGAACTATTCAGGTAAACAATATAATCAGGCCTGATTGCTTTAAACCACGCAATAGCGACCACCACAATGACAACACCAATTGCTTTCGTTAATAAAGATGCGGCGATGAATACCATTGCGAGACCAATCAGTGCCAAAACAATTGGCCCAAGCCTGGAAGGGTCTGTTTGGCCACGTTTAACTGACGTCACACCATTCATTGCATAGGTTGTTGAACCTACAATAAATCTTGCATTAGTAATGCTCACATTCCCATTTCTGTAAAACTCGGTTTCTTCCATTTTTATGTCCTTGAGGATTAGCTTTTTGTAGTGAAAATATATTTTCTTAAATTATCGATTTCAGAGCAGAACTATTTAAAAATTTTGTAATGAGTCGTTTATTTTTATCTCCTTCCTACGAAGGAAACGTTCATTAATTAAAATACTACTGTAACAAAATAACTTAAACAGACAATTCATAACTTTCTCTCCATGTTACCTCTGAGCATCTTCTCGCGCAGGTCGGATACTTAAAACAGTTAGAAAAGAGTTTTCCTCCCAGGAAATCACCATTGTCCAAATGGCAACTCGCCTAATCCCTTTTCACCCCCTATTCTGCTTCCCTGCATCCATGGGGGATTTATGGCTCGTTTTCTTTTTTGTAGTTTTGCGCTCGTTCTGCTTTATCCGTCCGGCATTGATATGTATCTGGTGGGATTACCGCACATCGCCCGCGATCTCGGTGCCAGCGAAGCGCAGCTGCACATTGCGTTTTCCGCCTATCTCGCGGGAATGGCGTCGTCGATGGTGTTTGCCGGGAAGATCGCGGATAAAGCGGGCCGTCAGCCAGTGGCGATAACCGGCGCCATCATTTTTGCCCTGGCGTCCCTTCTCTGCTCGCAGGCGCAAAACAGCACCCTGTTCCTGGCCGGGCGCTTTATTCAGGGCATTGGGGCGGGTGGTTGCTACGTGGTTGCCTTTGCGATCCTGCGCGATACCTTAAGCGCCCAGCGTCGCGCCAAGGTGCTCTCCATGCTGAACGGTATTACCTGCATCATCCCGGTGCTGGCGCCAGTCGTGGGATATCTGATCATGCTGAAATTCCCGTGGCAGAGCCTGTTCTGGACCATGGCGGCGATGGGCGCGCTGGTGTTTATCTTGTCGATCGCCGTGCTGAAAGAGACCCACCCGGGCTCGCAAAATACCGGTCACACCCCAACAATTCACCCGGCAGAGAAGCTGCTTAACCGCTTTTTCCTCAGTCGTCTGGCCGTAACCACGCTAAGCGTGGCGGTGATCCTCACCTATGTAAACGTTTCCCCGGTTTTACTGATGGAAACCATGGGCTTCGATCGCGGTGAGTACTCAACGGTGATGGCGTTAACCGCCATGGTCAGTATGGCCGTCTCGTTCTCCACCCCCTTTGCGCTGAATATTTTTAGCCAGCGCACGCTGATGCTGACCTCCCAGGTTTTATTCCTCGCTGCAGGCGCAATCCTGGCGACGGCCACCTCACACGCGGTGATGCTGGTGGGTATTACGCTCATTTGTGCCGGGTTCTCGGTTGGCTTTGGCGTGGCGATGAGTCAGGCGCTCGGCCCGTTCTCGCTGCGGGCAGGCGTGGCGAGCTCGGTGCTGGGGATAGCGCAGGTCTGCGGCTCGTCGCTGTGGATCTGGCTGGCGGCGGTCATCGGGCTTAACGCGCTGAATATGCTGATCGGGGTTCTGATTGGCTGTAGCATACTGTGCATTACCTTACTTATGGCCATCCAGCCCGCGGCACATTATGAAGAAGCCCATCAGCAGTCTCGATCTTAACCTGTTGCTGTGCCTGCAGCTTTTGCTGCAGGAGCGTAGCGTCACCAAGGCGGCGAAGCGGATGAACGTGACGCCGTCGGCGGTGAGTAAATCGCTGGCCAAGCTGCGCGACTGGTTCGACGACCCGCTGTTTGTTAAAACGCCGTTAGGATTGCTCCCCACGCCGCTGACGGTGAGTCTTGAGCAGGACCTGGCTGACTGGATGCAAATCGGCAACCAGATCCTCGATAAATTTCATCATGATTCGCCGGGCGGGCTGACGTTCGTGCTGGCCGCCGAAACGCCGCTGATGCTGATCCGCTTCAATACCCTGCTGGAGCAGGTGAACCAGCGCTATCCGCAGGCGACGGTGAAGATGCGCCACTGGGATTACGACTCGCTGGACGCCATTACCCGTGGCGAGGTGGATCTTGGCTTTACCGGGCGAGAAACACATCCGCGCTCCCGCGAGCTGCTGAAGCTGCTGCCGTGGTTTATCGACTATGAAATCCTGTTCAGCGACCGCCCCTGCGTCTATCTGCGCGAGGACCATCCGGCGCTTGAGCAAGAGTGGAATCTGGAGACCTTCCTGCGCTATCCGCATATCAGCATCTTCTGGGAACGCAGCGACACCTGGGCGCTGGATGAGGTGCTAAAGGAGATGGGCCGTGAACGTAATATTGCCATGTGCCTGCCGGGCTTTGAACAGGCGATGTTTATGGCAGCGCAGCCCGGGCATCACTATATCGCCACCGCGCCGCACTACTGCCAGCACTACAATGAACTCCACCAGCGCAAGCTGATCGCGCTTCCCATTCCCATTGATGAGGAGCAGGCGGAAAAATTGACCGTGCCGTTCACGCTGATTTGGCATAAACGGAACAGCCATAACCCAAAAATCCTCTGGCTGCGGGAGACCATCAAGGCGCTGTACGGTGCGAGCGGTCCAATTTTTGCCTAAGAAAATGTAAAGTTCGGTCCTAAGGCTTCTCTTACTCCCATTTACTGATTAAAACAGGAGGCAAGTTAAGCGATAATCATGTAACCGTTTAACCGATTACGACCATTATCAAGGAGCGAAAAATGGCTACGCACTTTGCAAGAGGGATACTTACGGAAGGACGTCTCGTATCGGCAAGAATTTCTTCAGCCTGCCACCGTGAAGCACTCACGCTTGCGGAACACCGCAGGTCGCGGTTTTTAGCGTCCCGGGCGCTTCTCGCAGAGCTGATGTTTATGCTGTACGGCACCAGCGAGCTGCCGGACATCACCACCCAACCCGAAGGCCGCCCGGTCTTCGCCGACCCGGATCTCCCTCGTTTTTCGATTGCCTACGCGGGCAATATCATTGGCGTTGCGCTGACCACCGAAGGGGATTGTGGGCTGGATATGGAACTTCAGCGCGCGACGCGCAGCTTCCACGGGGGCAATGCGCATGAAGAGTATCCGCTCTCCAGCAACGAGAATCTGTGGGTCCGCAACCAGAACGATCCTGTCGAAGCCAGAGCCCAGCTCATTACCTTGCGCCAGAGCATTCGCAAGCTCTGTGGATGCGCCTCAGACGATGCCAGCCTGCTGCAGCTGTTGCCAGGCTCCGGTCGTCTGCGTGCCGCTCAGGCCACGCTGGTAGAAGCGCTCTGCGACGCAGAGGATGTGCTCATTTGGTCCATCGCGGTGACCCCCGCCATCGAACGCATGAAGATCTGGGAATTTGACAGCCAACAGGGATGGCGTAGCCTTCCTGATGTGCCCGAGCGCGCCAACGAGTCCGCCGCACGCCTGATGCGTTTAACCAGTTTACCGGCAGAAAAAGCATTCACCCTTAGCTGATCCATTCAGGGTCATCATGATGAAAAAGGAGTAATCATGTCTGAAACGTTGAAAGTCGTTACGTTACTGGGAAGCCTGCGCAAAGGTTCATTTAACGGGATGGTTGCCCGCACGCTGCCGCAGCTGGCACCTGCAGGAATGGAGATTAGCGCCCTGCCGTCTATTGGCGATATTCCGCTGTATGACGCTGACGTTCAGCAGGAAGAAGGATTCCCGCAGAGCGTTGAGGCGCTGGCAGAGCAGATCCGCCAGGCCGACGGCGTGGTCATCGTCACGCCGGAGTACAACTACTCTGTACCCGGTGGCCTGAAGAATGCCATCGACTGGCTGTCCCGTTTACCTGAACAGCCGCTGGCGGGCAAACCGGTGCTCATCCAGACCAGCTCGATGGGCGCCATTGGCGGCGCGCGCTGCCAGTATCATCTGCGCCAGATCCTGGTGTTCCTCGATGCGATGGTGATGAACAAGCCGGAGTTTATGGGCGGCGTGATTCAGAACAAGGTCGACCCGCAGACGGGCGAGGTGGTGGATCAGAGCACGCGCGATCATCTCTCTGGCCAGCTGACGGCGTTCGGGGATTATATTAAGCGGGTTAAAGCCTGATAAAAAAGCCCGGTGGCGCTAGCGCTTACCGGGCCTACACTCGTCAGTAGGTCAGGTAAGCGAAGCGCCACCTGACACCACAAACCGCACCTTAGTGCGCGTCAATAAACACAATCTTCAGCACAAACAGCAGTGCAACAACAATCACGCACGGGCTGAGGTCGCGGAAGCGGCCGGTACCGATCTTCATGACGCAGTAAGAGATAAAGCCCAGCGCGATACCTTCGGTAATCGAGAAGCTGAACGGCATCATCACGGCGGTAATAAACGCCGGCACCGCTTCGGTTAAATCATCCCACTTCACGCGTGACAGGCTGGAGGTCATCAGCACCCCAACGTAGATCAGCGCGCCAGCCGCCGCATACGGAGGAACCATACCCGCCAGCGGAGAGAGGAAGATCACCAGCAGGAACAGAATACCCACCACCACCGCCGTCAGGCCGGTACGGCCGCCCACGGACACGCCGGAAGAGGATTCAATGTACGCGGTAACAGACGACGTGCCGATGAAAGAGCCCGCGACGGAAGAGATGCTATCCACAAACAGCGCCTGCTTCATGCGCGGGAATTTCCCTTTCTCGTCCGCCAGGCCCGCTTTGTCCGTCACGCCAATCAGCGTACCGGAGGAGTCAAACAGGTTCACCAGCATGAAGGAGAAAATCACGCCCGCCAGGCCCAGGTTCAGGGAACCCGCCAGGTCAACGTGACCAATTACGGTTGCGACGCTCGGCGGCGCGGAGACGATGCCGTTATAGTGAACGTCGCCCAGCATCCAGCCCAGCAGGGTGGTAACCACGATGGACACCAGCACCGCCGCGTGAATATTGCGGGAGGCCAGGATCGCGATGATAAAGAAGCCCAGCACGCCCAGCAGCACGTTATGCGAGGTCAGGTGGCCAATGCTCACCAGCGTGTCCGGGTTAGCGACGATCACGCCGGCGTTTTTCAGCCCCATCATCCCGATGAACAGACCAATACCGCTGGTGATGCCCACGCGCAGGCTCACGGGAATGTTCGCAATCATCCAGTAACGCACGCGGAAAATGGTCAGCAGCAGCAGGCCAATCGCGCCCCAGAAGATGGCGCCCATGCCCACCTGCCACGGCAGGCCCATCGCCTGAACCACCACGAACGCGAAGAACGCATTCAGGCCCATTGCTGGTGCCAGCGCAACCGGCAGGTTAGCGAACACGCCCATCAGGATGCTGCCAAGCGCCGCAATCAGACAGGTGGTTACGAAGACGGCGCTGGTATCCATGCCAGCGACGCCCAGAATTTGAGGGTTCACAAAAACGATATAGACCATCGTCAGGAAGGTGGTGAAACCGGCGATCACTTCGGTGCGTGCCGTTGTGCCGTGCTCGCGCAGTTTAAACACGCGCTCAAGCAGACCCTGACCAGATGTCTGGGTAGTGTGTTGTTGACTCATCATCAATTTCCGAACAAGGAGGGAAAATTCGTCGCTATCCTATACCAAAATGCGACAATAGTGGCGGTTACGTGATACTTTTTTCATTGAATTTGCTTATACGGCAACGATTGCGTGCCGGTGAACTGCCGTACGTAAACGTTAAACTGGTTAAAAGGGAAAGGCATGTCCGGAATTGAAGCGGTATTTTTCGACTGCGACGGAACGCTGGTCGACAGTGAGGTCATTTGTTCCCGCGCGTATGTCACCATGTTCCAGGAATTTGGCATTACGCTGGAACTTGAAGAGGTGTTTAAGCGCTTTAAGGGCGTAAAGCTCTACGAGATCATCGACATCATTAACGAAGAACACGGCGTGGATCTGGCGAAAGCGGAGCTGGAGCCGGTCTACCGCGCCGAGGTTGCACGCCTGTTCGATTCGGAGCTGGAGGTGATTCCGGGCGCAAACGCGCTGCTGGAGGCCATGACGGTGCCAGTCTGCGTCGTCTCCAACGGTCCGGTCAGCAAAATGCAGCACTCGCTCGGCAAGCTTAATATGCTGCACCACTTCCCGGAAAAGCTGTTCAGCGGCTACGATATCCAGCGCTGGAAGCCGGACCCGGCGCTGATGTTCCATGCGGCGAAAGCGATGAACGTCAACGTGGAGAACTGCATTCTGGTGGATGACTCGTCCGCGGGCGCGCAGTCGGGCATTGATGCCGGGATGGAGGTGTTTTACTTCTGTGCCGATCCGCACAACAAGCCGATCGTTCATCCAAAAGTAACGACCTTTACCGATCTGGCGCAGTTGCCCGAGCTGTGGAAGGCGCGCGGGTGGGATATTACTCGCTGAAAAAACAAAGCCGGATGGCGCTAGCGCTTATCCGGCCTACAGGATGCGTAGGGCGGGTAAGCGCTAGCGCCACCCGCCGCAATCATCACTCTTTCGGGTCTTTACCCGCCAGCAGCTTGTCCAGCTCGTCGCCGCCGACGTGACGGAAGTCCTGACCCTTCACGAAGTAGAAAATGTATTCGCAAATGTTCTGGCAGCGGTCGCCGATACGCTCGATAGAGCGCGCGCAGAACAGGGCCGTCAGCACGCTTGGGATCGTGCGTGAATCTTCCATCATGTAGGTCATCAGCTGACGCACGATGCCTTCATACTCCTGGTCGACCTTCTTGTCTTCACGGTAAATACGTACCGCTTCGTCCAGATCCATACGCGCAAAGGCATCCAGCACGTCGTGCAGCATCTGCACGGTGTGGCGGCCCAGCGACTCCAGGCTCACCAGCAGCGGCTGGTGCTGCTGAGAGAACTTCTCCAGCGCGGTGCGGCAGATTTTATCGGCAACGTCACCAATACGCTCCAGCTCGGCGATGGTTTTGATGATCGCCATCACCAGACGCAGGTCGCTCGCCGTCGGCTGACGTTTCGCGATAATGCGCACGCAGGCTTCGTCGATCGCGACTTCCATCATGTTGACGTTTTTGTCGCCTTCAATGACGCGCTTCGCCAGCTCGCTGTCCTGGTTGTGCATTGCCGTAATCGCATCGGAAAGCTGCTGCTCAACCATGCCGCCCATGGTCATTACCTGCGTGCGAATACTTTCCAGCTCTGCGTTGAACTGGCCTGAAATGTGTTTATTAAGATTGAGATTGTCCATCGCGCGCTCCTGAATCAACCGTAACGACCGGTGATATAGTCTTCTGTTTGCTTTTTAGCGGGCTTGGTGAACAGATCGTCCGTGTTACTGAACTCAATCAACTCGCCCAGGTACATAAACGCCGTATGATCGGAGCAACGCGCAGCCTGCTGCATGTTGTGGGTCACGATAACCACGGTGTAATCCTGCTTCAGCTCGGTGATCAGCTCTTCAATACGGCCGGTTGAGATCGGGTCCAGCGCTGAACACGGCTCATCCAGCAGCAACACTTCCGGGCGAATCGCAATACCGCGCGCAATGCACAGACGCTGCTGCTGACCACCGGAGAGAGAGTAACCGCTCTGGTGAAGTTTATCTTTGGTTTCGTTCCATAATGCGGCCTTGGTCAATGCCCACTGCACGCGCTCGTCCATATCGGCACGGGAGAGCTTTTCAAACAGGCGAACGCCAAAGGCGATGTTGTCATAAATGGACATCGGGAACGGCGTGGGTTTCTGGAACACCATCCCCACTTTCGCGCGCAGCAGGGCGATATCCTGCGCCTGGGTCAGAATGTTTTCGCCGTCGAGGATAATTTCACCTTCAGCGCGCTGCTCCGGATAGAGCGAATACATTTTGTTAAAGGTACGCAGCAGCGTGGATTTCCCACAGCCGGACGGACCGATAAATGCCGTGACCTGGTTCTTCGCGATATCCAGGTTGATGTTCTTCAGGGCATGGAATTTGCCGTAGTAGAAGTTCAAATCACGAACCTGAATCTTACCCGGGGCAGTATCAACCATACTCATTGACTCATTTCCTCATTCGGCGCCGCGAGCTGCCGCGCCGTAAAAAATTAACCGTGTTTCTTCTTCGCGAAAATGACGCGCGCCAGAATGTTCAGCAACAGTACGCAAAGGGTAATGATCAGCACGCCGGCCCAGGCCAGCTGCTGCCATTCCGCGAAGGGGCTCATCGCAAATTTAAAGATCGTCACCGGCAGGTTGGCGATCGGCTGCATCATGTCCGTGCTCCAGAACTGGTTGGAGAGGGAGGTAAACAGCAGCGGCGCCGTTTCACCGGCAATACGCGCAACGGCCAGCAGAATACCGGTCATGATCCCGGAAACGGACGCTTTCAGCGTAATCGCAGAAATCATCTTCCATTTCGGCGTACCCAACGCATAAGCCGCTTCACGCAGGCTGTCCGGCACCAGTTTCAACATGTTCTCGGTAGTACGAATGACAATCGGCACCTGCAGCAGCGCCAGCGCAATCACGCCAGCCCAGCCGGAGAAGTGTTCCATCTGCGCCACCACCACGGTGTAAACAAACAGACCCACGACGATAGACGGTGCAGACAGCAAAATGTCGTTGATGAAGCGAATGACTTCCGCGAGCACGGATTTACGACCGTATTCAGCCAGGTAGATACCGGCCATGATGCCCAGCGGCGTGCCGAAGACCGTTGCCCAGAGGATCAGCAAGCCGCTGCCCGCCAGGGCATTCGCCAGGCCACCGCCCGCCGTGTTTGGCGGCGGCGTCATTTCGGTGAACAGCGACAGGGACATCCCGTCTATCCCGCGAACGACCGTCGAGAAGAGGATCCAGACCAGCCAGAACAGGCCGAATGCCATTGTCGCCATAGAGAGCGTCAACGCAATACGGTTTTTCATGCGGCGTCTGGCCTGCATTTTGCGGCGGGATTCCGCCAGTTCAGCGGTAGCTTGCATTTCGAGAGTGGCCATTAGCGTGCTCCCTCATTTTTAGCGAGGCGCATAATCATCAGTTTGGAAATCGCCAGAACAATGAAGGTGATAACGAACAGAATCAGGCCCAGCTCCATCAGCGCCGCCACGTGCAGCCCCGATTCCGCTTCCGCAAATTCATTCGCCAGCGCCGAGGTAATACTGTTACCCGGCATGTAGAGCGACGCGCTGTCGAGCTGGTAGGTGTTACCGATGATAAAGGTCACCGCCATGGTTTCACCCAGCGCACGACCCAGGCCCAGCATCACGCCGCCGATCACCCCATTTTTGGTGAACGGAAGGACAATGCGCCAGATCACTTCCCAGGTGGTGCAGCCGATGCCGTAGGCCGACTCTTTCATCATCACCGGCGTTTGTTCGAAGACATCGCGCATGACCGCCGCAATGTACGGAATAATCATGATGGCGAGGATCACCCCAGCCGCCAGAATGCCGATACCGAACGCCGGGCCAGAGAACAGCGCCCCGACAAACGGAATGGCGGAAAGCACATTGCCAACCGGCTCCTGGAAGTACGTGGCGAACAGCGGAGCAAAGATAAACAGGCCCCACATGCCGTAGACGATACTCGGAATGGCCGCCAGCAGTTCAATGGCGATACCCAGCGGGCGACGCAGCCAGCCTGGCGCCAGCTCCGTCAGGAACAGGGCAATACCAAAGCTCACCGGAACCGCAATCAGCAGGGCGATGAACGAGGTCACCAGCGTACCGTAAATGGGCACCAGCGCACCGTAAACGTCGTTCGGCGCGTCCCACTCTTTGGTCCACAGGAAGGAGAAACCGAATTTCTGGATGCTCGGCCATGAGGAGAAAATCAGAGACACGATAATGCCGCCCAGCAGCAATAGCACAATCAGCGCAGCCAGTTTGACCAGCGCGCTGAAAATCATGTCACCTTTTTTACCCGGAGGGTTAAATGCAGGCTTGGTTGCAGCCATAAATTACTCTTCTGTTAAACGCGTTTACGAAATCGCCGGGTGGCGCTTACGCTTACCCGGCCTACAGTCGGAACCGTAGGGCGGGTAAGCATAAGCGCCACCCGCCATTTTCGTCAGAATGCTAAATTAATACAATGCTTTACCGCTGCTGTCTTTCACGTTGGTTTTCCATGCAGCGCGAATCTGCTCAACCACGTTGTCTGGCAGGGTGGCGTAATCCAGAGCGTTAGCCTGTTTGCCGCCGTTTTTGTATGCCCAGTCGAAGAACTTCAGCACTTCTGCGCCCTGCTCAGGTTTCTTCTGCTCTTTGTGCACCAGGATGAAGGTGGTAGAGGTGATTGGCCATGCACCTTCGCCCTTCTGGTTAGTCAGATCCTGCGCAAAGGATTTGCTCCAGTCAGCGCCTTTGGCGGCGTTAGCAAAGTTCTCTTCGGTCGGGCTAACCGGTTTGCCGTCGGCGGAAACCAGTTTGGTGTAGGACAGGTTGTTCTGCTTCGCGTAGGCATACTCTACGTAGCCGATGGAACCCGGCAGACGCTGAACGAACGCGGCGATACCGTCGTTACCTTTACCGCCCAGACCGGTAGGCCAGTTAACGGTAGAGCCGGAGCCGACTTTAGATTTCCACTCTTCGTTCACTTTCGCCAGGTAGCTGGTGAACACGAAAGAGGTACCGGAACCATCCGCGCGGCGCACCACGGCGATGTTCTGAGAAGGCAGCTTCAGGCCTGGGTTGAGTTTAGCGATCGCTTCGTCATCCCATTTTTTGATTTTGCCCAGGTAGATGTCGCCCAGGGTTTTGCCGTCCAGCACCAGCTCGCCCGACTTCACGCCCGGCAGGTTGATGGCCAGAACCACGCCACCGATCACGGTAGGGAACTGGAACAGGCCTTCCTGAGCCAGTTTGTCATCAGACAGCGGAGCATCAGATGCGCCGAAATCAACCGTGTTCGCGGTAATTTGTTTCACGCCACCGGAGGAGCCGATACCCTGATAGTTAACCTTGTTACCGGTTTCTTTCTGGTAGGTATCCGCCCATTTGGCATACACCGGCGCAGGGAAGGTTGCACCAGCGCCAGTCAGGCTTGCTTCTGCAAATACAGAGAACGCGCTCAGAGATAAGGTCGCGGCGACAACAGTTGCGACAGTGGTACGCATAACTTTCATAATGTCTCCTGCAAGATTTTCGTAAATCGTTGTTTAGTGGCTACGATGAGCAAAATAGGACAAACAGGTGACAGATAAATGTACGAATTATGACAGTTTTATGACAACGGAAATTTAACTTAAAAAAAAGCAAAATAAACCTTAAATTTCATTACGTTAGCCACTTTTATGACAAGACGTTTTCAGAAATATTTTCTTTATGTGACACTCAAAAAAGTAGCTGAAGATGACAAATTGTCATTATTAAAAACGAGAAAGGAGTGATGAAAAACAAGCCGGGCGGGATAAAAAAGCTCCACCCGAAGGTGGAGCCTGAAGGGATTATTCTACGGTAACGGATTTCGCCAGGTTACGCGGCTGGTCAACGTCGGTGCCTTTGATCAGCGCCACGTGATAGGCCAGAAGCTGCAGCGGAACGGTGTAGAAGATCGGCGCAATCACCTCTTCCACATGCGGCATCTCGATGATGTGCATGTTGTCATTGCTGACAAAACCGGCATCTTTGTCGGCGAAGACGTACAGGACACCGCCGCGGGCGCGTACTTCCTCGATGTTAGATTTCAGTTTCTCCAGCAGTTCGTTGTTCGGCGCAACAACGATCACCGGCATGTCTGCATCAATCAGCGCCAGCGGGCCGTGCTTCAGCTCGCCTGCCGCGTATGCTTCAGCGTGAATGTAGGAGATCTCTTTCAGCTTCAGCGCGCCTTCCAGCGCAATTGGATACTGATCGCCACGACCCAGGAACAGGGCGTGATGTTTGTCAGAGAAATCTTCCGCCAGGGCTTCAATGCGTTTGTCCTGAGACAGCATCTGCTCAATACGGCTCGGCAGCGCCTGCAGGCCGTGAACGATATCATGCTCAACGGAAGCATCTTCGCCCTTCAGGCGCGCCAGCTTCGCCACCAGCATCAGCAGAACGGTCAGCTGAGTAGTAAACGCTTTGGTGGAGGCCACGCCGATTTCGGTGCCTGCTTTGGTCATCAGCGCCAGATCGGATTCACGCACCAGGGAAGAGCCCGGAACGTTACAGATGGCCAGCGAGCCCAGGTAACCCAGCTCTTTAGAGAGACGCAGCGCGGCCAGCGTGTCCGCCGTTTCGCCAGACTGGGAAAGAGTGATCATCAGGCTGTTACGGCGTACCGCTGACTTGCGGTAGCGGAATTCAGACGCGATTTCCACATCGCACGGCACGCCCGCCAGGGATTCAAACCAGTAGCGAGAAACCATACCGGAGTTATACGAAGTACCGCAGGCCACGATCTGAATATGCTCTACCTTGCCGAGCAGTTCGTTCGCGTTTGCGCCCAGCTCGCTCAGATCCACTTCACCGTGGCTGATGCGCCCGGTGAGGGTGTTTTTGATGGCGTTCGGCTGCTCGTAGATCTCTTTCTGCATGTAGTGACGGTAAGCGCCTTTGTCGCCCGCGTCGTACTGCAGATTCGATTCGATCTCCTGACGCTTCACCTGCTCGCCTTTGGTATCGAAGACGGTAACGCTGCGACGGGTCACTTCCGCGATATCACCCTCTTCAAGGAAGATAAAGCGACGGGTAACCGGCAGGAGCGCCAGCTGGTCAGACGCGATAAAGTTTTCGCCCATGCCCAGACCGATCACCATCGGGCTACCGGAACGCGCTGCCAGCAGCGTGGACGGATCGCGGGAATCCATGATCACCGTACCGTACGCACCGCGCAGCTGAGGGATAGCGCGCAGCACCGCATCACGCAGTGTACCGCCCTGCTTCAGCTCCCAGTGCACCAGGTGAGCAATCACTTCGGTGTCGGTTTCAGAGACGAAGGTGTAGCCGCGCGCTTTCAGTTCTTCGCGCAGCGGTTCGTGGTTTTCAATAATGCCGTTATGCACCACCACGATGTGTTCAGACACATGCGGGTGCGCGTTACCTTCAGACGGTTCGCCGTGCGTCGCCCAGCGGGTGTGCGCAATACCGGTACCACCGTGCAGCGGATGTTCTTCCGCGGCCTGGGCCAGCATCTGCACTTTACCGAGACGGCGCAGACGGGTCATGTGACCTTCTGCATCGACGACGGCCAGACCGGCAGAGTCGTAACCACGGTATTCCAGACGACGTAAACCTTCGAGAAGGATTTCAGCAATATCACGCTGCGCAACTGCGCCAACAATTCCACACATATTTTAGATTCCGAATTTAGGCATTATGCCTGCGTTGTCGCTGACCTGTATTTACCCTACGTCTTTCACGCTGCGGCTGCGTTGGCTTCTCGTACTCGCCACGGTCACTTACTTAAGTAAGCTCCCATGGACTCATACGCTTGCCGCCTTGCCACAGCGCGAAATCCTTTGGGTAATGCCCTTTCCGGGCGCCCCGAGCCTTGTAGAGAGTGGGGTTATTTTTATGGGTACTACTTGTGGGGGGAAATATATATTTATCTCCTCTCCCGGGTTTGCCTGATGACGGCTACGCCTTATCAGGCCTACTCAATCGTAGGGCGGGTAAGCGTAGCGCCACCCGCCTTGTTGTTACTTTTTCTTCACAGGGCGTTTCCAGCCCTGCTTGTGAACCTGCGGCACGCGGCTGAGCACCAGCTCATTATCGGCGACGTCTCGCGTCACCGTCGTCCCGGCAGCAATCGTTACCCCGTTACCCACGGTAACAGGCGCCACCAGCTGCGTATCCGAGCCCACGAATACATCATCACCGATGATGGTTTTAAATTTATTCGCGCCGTCATAGTTACAGGTGATCGTCCCTGCACCAATATTCACGTTGTCGCCAATTTCCGCGTCGCCCAGATAGGTCAGATGGCCGGCCTTTGAGCCTTTCCCCAGACGCGCTTTTTTCATTTCGACGAAGTTACCCACGTGAGCGCCTTCCAGCAGCTCAGCCCCCGGGCGCAGGCGCGCGAACGGGCCGATGGTGCAGGCTGCATCCAGACGGGCGTCTTCCACCACGCTGTACGGGCTGATTTCGCAGTCGTCGCCGATAACGCTGTTTTTAATCACGCAGCCGGCGCCAATTTTGACGCGGTTGCCCAGCGTGACGTGACCTTCGAGGATAACGTTAGTATCAATTTCAACGTCACGCCCGTGAGATAACGAACCACGCAGATCGAAACGCGCCGGATCGCGCAGCATCACGCCTGCCAGCAGCAGTTTTTCAGCCTGTTCGGACTGATAAACGCGCTCCAGACGGGAAAGCTGAAGGCGGTTATTCACCCCTTCGGTTTCGCTAATACGCGCCGGATGAACCGCCGCAATCTCGCGCCCTTCACGGTACGCCATCGCGATGATGTCGGTGATGTAGTATTCACCCTGCGCGTTATTGTTGTTGAGATTCGACAGCCAGCGCTTCATATCCGCGCCGTTGGCAATCAGGATACCGGTGTTGATCTCCTGAATCTGACGCTGTTCGTCGCTGGCATCTTTGTGTTCAACGATCCCCGTTACGCTGCCGTTTTCACGGGTGATGCGGCCATAACCGCTGGGATCGTCCAGCACGACGGTCAGCAAACCGATGCCGCCCTGCGGTTTGGCTTCACGCAGGCGGGTCAGGGTCTCAACGGAGATCAGCGGGACATCGCCGTAGAGCATCAAAATGTCTTCGTCATCCGCAAAGAAGGGCGCTGCCTGCTGCATCGCATGGCCAGTACCCAGCTGTTCGGCCTGAAGCACCCAGTTGAGCTTGTCGTCGCTCAGCGTTTCTTTAAGCAGATCGCCGCCGTGGCCGTAGACCAGGTGAACCTGGCGGGCACCCAGTTCATTCGCTGCATCAATGACATGCTGCACCATTGGCTTTCCTGCAAGCGTGTGGAGCACCTTCGGCAGATCGGAATACATGCGGGTCCCTTTGCCAGCGGCAAGGATCACCACGCTCATCGCACTGTTTGACATACGCATCCTGACGGTAGTTTGAGTGTGAAGTAAAAACGTTTAATGCTTAAAATTCTACATCTTTTTCATCATGAATTAAGCTTGTAAAAAAAAAGCCAGCCTGGTATCCAGACTGGCTTTTGTGCTTTTCAAGCCGGTGTTACATCGCTTTTTTGGTCAACTCGATAACGCGCAGTTTCGCGATCGCTTTGGCCAGCTCCGCAGACGCCTGAGCGTAATCCACGTCACCATGAGAGCTGCTAATGTGCTCTTCAGCCTTACGCTTCGATTCCAGGGCTCGCGCTTCGTCGAGATCCTGGCCACGAATAGCGGTATCGGCCAGAACGGTCACACTGCCAGGCTGCACTTCAAGAATGCCGCCGGACAGATAGATAAACTCTTCGTGACCGAACTGTTTAACGATGCGGATCATACCAGGCTTAATGGCGGTGAGCAGCGGTGCGTGACCCGGGAAAATACCCAGTTCACCTTCACTACCCGTTACCTGGATTTTCTCGACCAGACCAGAGAACATTTGTTGCTCTGCGCTGACGACGTCCAGGTGGTAAGTCATTGCCATATCACCCTCCGATTAAGGCGTTAAAGTTTTTTGGCTTTTTCCACTGCTTCTTCGATGGAACCAACCATGTAGAACGCCTGCTCCGGCAGGTGATCGTATTCGCCTTCCATGATGCCTTTGAAGCCACGGATGGTGTCTTTCAGAGAAACGTATTTACCTGGAGAACCGGTGAATACTTCCGCAACGAAGAACGGCTGGGACAGGAAGCGCTGGATCTTACGCGCGCGTGCTACCACCAGTTTGTCTTCTTCAGACAGCTCATCCATACCCAGGATGGCGATAATGTCTTTCAGTTCCTGGTAACGCTGCAGCAGGGACTGTACGCCACGCGCGGTGTCGTAGTGTTCCTGACCCACAACCAGTGGATCCAGCTGACGGCTGGTGGAGTCCAGCGGGTCAACGGCCGGGTAGATACCCAGAGACGCGATCTGACGGCTCAGTACCACGGTTGCGTCTAAGTGCGCAAAGGTGGTGGCTGGAGATGGGTCAGTCAAGTCATCCGCAGGTACGTATACCGCCTGAACGGAGGTGATAGAACCGGTTTTGGTAGAGGTGATACGTTCCTGAAGAACACCCATCTCTTCCGCCAGCGTAGGCTGATAACCTACCGCTGAAGGCATACGACCCAGCAGTGCAGATACTTCCGTACCGGCCAGGGTGTAACGATAGATGTTATCAACAAACAGCAGAACGTCACGGCCTTCGTCACGGAACTTCTCAGCCATTGTCAGACCGGTCAGCGCAACGCGCAGACGGTTTCCAGGTGGCTCGTTCATCTGGCCGTAAACCAGGGATACTTTGTCCAGAACGTTGGAGTCGGTCATTTCGTGGTAGAAGTCGTTACCCTCACGAGTACGTTCACCTACGCCCGCAAACACAGAGTAACCGGAGTGCTCGATCGCGATGTTACGGATCAGCTCCATCATGTTTACGGTTTTACCTACACCCGCACCACCGAACAGACCGACTTTACCGCCCTTCGCGAACGGACACATCAGGTCGATAACTTTGATACCGGTTTCCAGCAGTTCCTGAGAGCTGGACAGCTCTTCGTAGGAAGGTGCCGCACGGTGGATAGCCCAACGCTCTTCTTCACCGATGTCGCCTTTCATGTCGATTGGTTGACCCAATACGTTCATGATACGACCCAGTGTTGCTTTACCTACCGGGACTTCGATCGGGTGCTCAAGGTCTTTAACTTCCAGACCACGACGCAGACCGTCGGAAGAACCCATCGCGATGGTACGCACGATACCGCCGCCGAGCTGCTGCTGAACTTCCAGCACCAGGCTCTCGTTACCATTCTGTACCTCAAGCGCGTCGTACACGCGTGGTACGGCGTCCTGAGGGAACTCGACGTCCACCACGGCGCCGATTACCTGGACAATCTTTCCAGTAGCCATCTTGAATCCTCTACGTAATTCGTAAACCTGGTTAAACCGCGGCGGCCCCCGAGACGATCTCGGTGAGTTCCTGAGTAATGCTGGCCTGACGAGCTTTGTTGTAAACCAACTGCAGCTCTTTAATCAGGCTGCCGCCATTATCGGTCGCGGCTTTCATCGCCACCATTCGTGCGGCCTGCTCGCTGGCCAGGTTTTCTACAACGCCCTGATAAACCTGTGATTCAACGTAACGACGCAGCAGGGTATCCAGCAGCGGTTTCGGATCGGGTTCATACAGGTAATCCCAGGCTTTGTGCTTCAGCTCGTCATCTTCTGATGCCGGTAAAGGCAGCATCTGAGTGATCGTAGGCACCTGAGACATGGTGTTAATAAATTTGTTGCTGACAACGTACAGTCTGTCCAGACGGCCTTCATCGTAGGCCTGCAACATCACTTTAACCGGGCCGATCAGTTCGGACAGGGACGGGTTATCACCCATACCGGTCACCTGAGCGACAATGTTGCCACCAACGGAGTTAAAGAAAGAGACGCCTTTAGAGCCGATCATTGCGATATCGCACTGAACGCCTTTTTCAGACCATGCTTTCATATCCGCCAGCAGTTTTTTGAACAGGTTAATGTTCAAGCCGCCACACAGACCACGGTCGGTCGACACCACCAGGTAGCCCACGCGCTTAACGTCGCGTTCTTCCAGGTAAGGGTGCTTATATTCCAGATTACCGTTTGCAAGGTGACCAATCACTTTGCGCATGGTTTCTGCATAAGGACGGCTGGCCGCCATGCGATCCTGCGATTTACGCATTTTGGAAGCGGCGACCATCTCCATCGCTTTAGTGATCTTTTGCGTGTTCTGGACGCTTGCGATCTTACTACGTATCTCTTTTGCGCCGGCCATGAGCTTCTCCTCAATGCCAGGCGGCTTGTCCTGAGACAAGCCGCCGGACGATTACCAGGATTGGGTTGCTTTGAAGGAATCGAGGATAGCTTTCAGCTTGCCTTCGATTTCGTCGTTATAGCCACCGGTCTGGTTGATCTCTTGCATCAGCGGAGCGTGATCACGGTCGACGTAAGCCAGCAGAGCGGCTTCGAAGCTACCGATTTTCGCCAGTTCCACATCTTCGAGGTAACCGCGTTCAGCCGCGAACAGTACCAGGCCCTGCTGAGCAACAGACATAGGTGCGTACTGTTTCTGCTTCAGCAGCTCGGTCACTTTCTGACCGTGGCTCAGCTGTTTACGGGTTGCTTCGTCCAGATCGGATGCGAACTGAGAGAACGCAGCCAGTTCACGATACTGTGCCAGCGCGGTACGGATACCACCGGACAGTTTCTTGATGATCTTGGTCTGAGCAGCACCACCAACACGGGATACGGAGATACCCGGGTTAACTGCCGGACGAATACCGGAGTTAAACAGGTTGGTTTCCAGGAAGATCTGACCATCGGTAATGGAGATTACGTTGGTCGGAACGAACGCAGAAACGTCACCCGCCTGGGTTTCAATGATCGGCAGAGCGGTCAGTGAGCCCGTTTTACCCTTCACTTCACCTTTGGTGAAGTTCTCGACGTATTCCGCGTTAACGCGGGAAGCACGCTCCAGCAGACGAGAGTGGAGGTAGAATACGTCGCCAGGGAATGCTTCACGTCCAGGTGGACGACGGAGCAGCAGGGAAACCTGACGATAAGCAACAGCCTGTTTAGACAGGTCATCGTATACGATCAGCGCATCTTCACCGCGGTCACGGAAGTATTCGCCCATTGCGCAACCGGCGTATGGCGCCAGGTATTGCAGTGCAGCAGATTCAGAAGCGGTAGCCACAACAACGATGGTGTTAGCCAGCGCGCCGTGCTCTTCCAGTTTACGAACCACGTTGGAAATGGTGGACGCTTTCTGGCCGATGGCCACGTACACACATTTGATACCGGAGTCACGCTGGTTGATGATGGCGTCAACAGCCATCGCGGTTTTACCGGTCTGACGGTCACCGATGATCAGTTCACGCTGACCACGACCGATTGGGATCATGGCATCAACGGACTTATAACCTGTCTGAACAGGCTGATCGACGGACTGACGATCGATAACGCCTGGTGCGATAACTTCGATTGGGGAGAAGCCATCGTGCTCAACCGGACCTTTACCGTCGATTGGCGCACCCAGGGTGTTAACAACGCGACCCAGCAGGCCACGGCCAACCGGCACTTCCAGAATACGGCCAGTACACTTAACCTTCATGCCTTCGGCGAGGTCAGCGTATGGACCCATCACAACTGCACCAACGGAGTCGCGCTCCAGGTTCAGTGCGATAGCGTAACGGTTACCCGGCAGGGAAATCATCTCACCCTGCATACAATCGGCCAGGCCGTGGATGCGGATAACACCGTCACTTACAGAAACAATAGTACCTTCGTTGTGAGCTTCACTCACAACATTGAACTGAGCAATGCGCTGCTTGATCAGTTCGCTGATTTCGGTGGAATTCAGTTGCATGCTCCAGTCCCCTTAAGACTGCAAGACGTCTGCAAGGCGCTCAAGACGGCCGCGTACGCTGCCATCAATGACCATATCACCCGAGCGGATGATTACGCCTGCCATTACAGACTTATCGATTTTGCAATTCAGCTTAACTTTGCGTGACAGACGTTTTTCCATCGCGGCGGTGATTTTCGCAAGCTGTTCGTCACTCAGTTCAGTTGCAGAAGTCACTTCGACTTCAGCGGTAGCTTCACTAAGGGCACGTAAGTGCTCAAACTGCTCGAGAACATCCGGGAGCACACGGAGACGACCATTTTCTGCCATCACCTTAATCAGGTTCTGGCCGTTGGCATCCAGTTGCTCTCCGCACACGGCGATAAACGACGCGGCGAGAGTTTCAGGTGCTAACGCACCGGAAAGCAATTCGGCCATTTGTTCGTTTTTCGTCACCTCAGCGGCAAACGCCAGCATATTCTGCCAGCGATCGACATTTTGGTGTTCGATAGCAAAGTCAAAAGCTGCTTTGGCGTAGGGGCGAGCTACCGTAACAAATTCAGACATCAGCCCCTCCCTCCTTACAGTTCAGCGACAAGTTTGTCCACGATGTCGCTGTTAGCAGCTTCATCCACGGAACGTTCGATGATCTTCTCGGCGCCAGCAACAGCCAGAATCGCAACCTGCTTACGCAGTTCTTCACGAGCACGTTTACGCTCAGCTTCAATTTCAGCCTGAGCCTGTGTCACGATCTTAGTACGTTCCTGTTCTGCTTCAGCTTTGGCTTCGTCCAGGATCTGCGAACGGCGTTTGTTAGCCTGTTCGATGATAACCTGAGCTTCCGCTTTCGCTTTTTTCAGCTGGTCTGTCGCGTTGGCCTGTGCAAGGTCCAAATCTTTCTTAGCGCGTTCTGCAGAAGCCAGACCGTCAGCAATTTCTTTCTGACGTTTTTCGATGGCAGCCATTAAAGGCGGCCATACATACTTCATGCAGAACCAGACAAAGAGAATAAACGCGATGGCCTGGCCGAGGATTGTTGCGTTCATGTTCACAGCACAATACCTCTTTAATATCTGTGGCTTAGGGTTTTAAAACTACTACTACGCGACAGCAAACATCACGTACAGACCCAGACCTACAGCGATCATTGGGATAGCATCCACCAGACCCATAACGATAAAGAACTGAGTACGCAGCAGAGGAATCAGATCAGGTTGACGCGCTGCGCCTTCCAGGAATTTGCCCCCGAGGATGCCGATACCGATCGCAGCACCGATAGCCGCCAGACCCATCATCACAGCGGCAGCCATGTACAGCAGATCCATATTCAGGTTTTCCATGACAGTCTCCAGTTTGTTTCAATTAAAACGTAGTAGTGTTGGTAAAAAATCAGTGCTCTTCAGACGCCATCGACAGATAGACGATCGTCAGAACCATGAAGATAAAGGCTTGCAGCGTAATGATCAGGATGTGGAAAATGGCCCACGGCACATTCAGAACCCACTGTGACCACCACGGCAGAAGACCCGCGATCAGAATGAAAATCAGCTCACCCGCATACATGTTGCCGAACAGTCGCAGACCCAGTGAAACAGGTTTGGACAGCAGGCTAACGCCTTCCAGGATCAGGTTGACCGGAATAAACGCCCAGTGGTTGAACGGCTGCAAGGTAAGCTCTTTCACAAAGCCGCTTACGCCTTTCATTTTGATGCTGTAGAAAAGAATCAGGATAAACACGCCCAGCGCCATCGACAGGGTGATGTTCACGTCCGCAGACGGTACCACACGCAGCGCAGGCAGGCCGAAGATGTGCTCGCCGATAAACGGCAGCAGATCGATTGGCAGCAGGTCCATCAGGTTCATCAGGAAGACCCAAACGAACACGGTCAGGGCCAGCGGAGCAATCAGCTTGCTCTTACCATGGTACATGTCTTTCACGCTGCCATGGACGAAGCCGATGATCATCTCAACGAACGTCTGGAATTTCCCTGGAACACCGCTGGTCGCTCGTTTAGCAACACCGCGGAACATGGCCAGGAACAGAAGACCCAAAACCACCGAGAAGAACATGGAGTCGATGTTGATCGTCCAGAAGGTGGCCGGGGGGTTATGTGGATCCACCAGCGAGAATGTACGCAGGTCCAGCTGAAGGTTATTCAGATGGTGACCTATGTAATCCTGCGGCGTCATATTTTCTGAAGCCATGATGCCTTTTACCCTTTGTTATTGATTACAGCTGGAGCCAGAACTTGTACCACCAGCACCAAAACCCACGTTGCTATCAGCGGCATGAAGACCACTTTCAAAACCGCCAGCGCCATCACCAGTAGAGCAAAGGTCAGCAACACCTTACAGACTTCGCCGAGGGCGAAGGACCAGGCCACGCGGCCTTTGGCGGGTGTATGCGCCTGATGACGCCAGGCAAAAATCATAAACAACACGTTTGGCAGCACTACCGCCAAACCCCCGCACACGGCGGAGATGCCCCAGAAGGGGTCTTTGAGGCTAAACAGCAGTCCACTTGCTATCACAGCCAGAAACTGAATGAACAGAAGCTTACGAGCAACGTTTCTACTCAAGAGCGACACAGACATCACGTTTTTACTCCTGCTCCCTTCGAGGTATGCCGCGTGTCGTATAAAACGTCCTTTAAGGCTCAGAGTCAAGCATCAAAAAGCGGTCAAATTATACGGTGCGCACCCGTGATTTCAAACATTAAGTAGCGAAAAGGTGAATAAATGTTTAAATATTTTTCCCCGCCGCTATTTTTTAACTTTCGCTTTAAGCGCCAACCTTCGACCAAAACTGCAAACAGCGCGAAAACGTTGGTGATAAAGCGTGCACGAGATCACAAAACACACATTTGCGATAAGGTTGTATTTATCAAAGACTCAAATCGCAGAAATTTATCTTTATGAAATTAAAAGCAAAACGTCGTAACTATTTTCAAAACAGCCCAGTACACAATAAAAACCTTTTATTGACATTCTTAATAAACAATTAACATTACGTTCTGGTTACTGCCTTCCACTTTTAGCAGACTTATATTTTCAAAGATGACTATCTTACTGGTGAATAATAGGTGCCAGGTTAACCGGAAGAAAAACCTTAGTGAAGCAGAGGTTAAAAGCTCACCGGTAAATCCCCGGTAGTTGTGCTGTTTTTTAACATGATAAGAACAGCACGAATTCCACATTTTTTATTAATTTTTTAAAAATTGTTTGGCTTAATTATCACCAGATGACGTTCGCCTTCGAGCTGGGGAATCTGTAATTTCTCAATAGACTCGACGGCAAAACCGTCCGGAAGCTGTTCAATCTCATCGCCTGGCAACTGCCCTTTCAGCGCATAGAAGCGGCCATTTTGCGCAGGTAAGTGCTTGCACCAGCTCACCATATCGTTGAGCGACGCAAATGCGCGGCTGATCACCCCGTCAAACGGCGGCTCTGCCGGGAATTCCTCTACCCTGCTCTGCACGGGCGTGATGTTCTCAAGCTTCAGCTCATGCTGGACCTGACGTAAAAAGCGCACGCGCTTGCCCAGGCTGTCCAGCAGCGTGAAATGGCTCTCAGGGCGAACAATCGACAGCGGAACGCCCGGCAGACCAGGGCCCGTCCCCACGTCGATAAAACGCTCGCCTTTTAGATACGGCGCCACCACGATGCTGTCGAGAATATGGCGCACGAGCATCTCGTTGGGGTCGCGTACCGACGTCAGGTTGTACGCTTTGTTCCATTTGTTCAGCATATCGACATAGGCCACCAGCTGATTTTTCTGGTGATCGGTGAGCGAAATACCTGCCTGATCCAGCAGACGAGAGAGTTTGTTGAGCACGGTGAATACCTGTTGAAAACTTAGGTGGCGGGTGGCGCTTCGCTTACCCGCCCTACGGGTTCAGTAGGCCCGGTAAGCGCAGCGCCACCGGGCAATGTTATGGGCATTACGCACTGCGGCGCAGCATGCCCTGCTTTTTCAGCCACACCAGCAGGATCGAAATCGCTGCAGGGGTAACGCCCGAGATGCGGGACGCCTGGCCAATCGACACCGGTTTGTGGTCGTTCAGCTTGGCGATGACCTCGTTGGACAGGCCCGTGACCTGACGGTAGTCCAGCATTTCCGGCAGCAGCGTGTTTTCGTTGCGCTGCTGTTTTTCGATCTCATCCTGCTGACGCGCGATGTAGCCTTCGTACTTCACCTGGATCTCGACCTGCTCGGCCGCTTCAGCGTCTTCCAGGCCCGGCGCGAACGCGGCCAGTTTGACCAGGTTCTCGTAGGTGACTTCAGGACGGCGCAGCAGATCTTCCCCGCTGGCCTCGCGCGACAGCGGCGCTGTTAAGTGAGCGTTTACTTCGGCTGCAGTTTCCGCCTGCGGATTCACCCAGGTGGTTTTCAGACGCTGACGTTCCTGTTCAATGCGTTCCAGCTTCTCGTTGAAGCGCGCCCAGCGCTCGTCATCGACCAGACCCAGCTCGCGACCCTTTTCCGTCAGGCGCAGGTCGGCGTTGTCTTCACGCAGCATCAGGCGATATTCCGCGCGAGAGGTGAACATACGGTACGGTTCTTTGGTACCCAGCGTGCAGAGATCGTCAACCAGCACGCCCAGGTACGCCTGAGAACGGCCCGGTGCCCAGCCCTCTTTCTCAGCTGAGAAGCGCGCGGCGTTAAGACCGGCGAGCAGACCCTGCGCGGCCGCTTCTTCGTAACCGGTGGTGCCGTTAATCTGCCCCGCGAAGAACAGACCGTGGATGAATTTGCTCTCCAGGGTTGGCTTCAGGTCACGCGGATCGAAGAAATCGTACTCAATAGCGTAGCCAGGGCGAACGATTTTTGCGTTCTCCATCCCCTGCATTGAGCGAACAATCTGCATCTGCACGTCGAACGGCAGGCTGGTGGAGATGCCGTTCGGATAAATTTCGTTTGAGGTCAGCCCTTCCGGCTCCAGGAAGATCTGGTGCTGGTTACGATCGGCAAAGCGCATCACTTTGTCTTCGATCGACGGGCAGTAGCGTGGGCCGATCCCTTCGATCACGCCGGCATACATGGGGCTACGATCGAGGTTATTGCGGATCACGTCATGGGTTTTCTCGTTGGTATGCGTGATATAGCACGGTACCTGCTGCGGATGTTGTGCCGCATTGCCCATGAACGAGAAGACCGGCATTGGGTTATCGCCGTGCTGTTGGGCCAGCACGCTGAAATCAATGGTGCGCGCGTCGATACGCGGCGGCGTACCGGTTTTCAGGCGGCTGACGCGCAGCGGCAGTTCACGCAGACGACGAGACAGTGGAATAGACGGCGGATCGCCCGCACGGCCACCGCTGTAGTTATCCAGACCGATATGAATTTTACCGTCCAGGAATGTGCCTACGGTCAGCACCACGGCTTTCGCGCGGAACTTGAGGCCCATCTGGGTTACAACGCCCACGACGCGATCGTTCTCAACGATAAGATCTTCAACCGCCTGCTGGAAGATCATCAGGTTCGGCTGATTCTCCAGCGCGGTACGCACCGCCTGACGGTACAGGACGCGGTCTGCCTGAGCACGGGTCGCACGTACGGCGGGGCCTTTACTCGCGTTTAGTATCCTAAACTGGATGCCAGCCCGATCGATCGCTTTCGCCATCAGGCCGCCAAGTGCATCCACTTCTTTTACCAGGTGTCCTTTCCCAATGCCGCCAATCGCCGGATTACAGGACATTTGTCCCAGCGTGTCGATATTGTGTGTCAAAAGCAGGGTCTGCTGACCCATACGTGCCGCGGCCATTGCGGCCTCAGTGCCTGCGTGACCCCCGCCAATGATGATGACGTCAAAAGGATCCTGATAAAACATGGTGGTCTGCCTCGCGTAAAGCGGTATGAAAATGGATTGAAGCCCGGGCCGTGGATTCTACTCAACTTTAGTCTTTCGAGAAAGCATTGGGATCCTGGGCTATTAAAAAGAAGATCTTTTTATTTAGAGATCTGTTCTATTGTGATCTCTTATTAGGATCGCGAACCTGTGTGGATAAGTCCGATCTCATAAAGAAGATCATGGGGTTAGAAAGGATCGTTTGCTGTGAATGATCGGTGATCCTGGACCGTATAAGCTGGGATCAGATCGCGACTTTATACACAGGTCAAAAACGAAGCTACGGTTGTTCTTTGGATAACTACGGGTTAATACGAGCTTTTAACCAGAGTTATCCACATCTGATCGCACGATCTTTAATCGTTTTTGAGTAAATTTTTCCATTCCGCGAGCCAGATCTCGGCTGGATCCTCCGGAATATCATGATCGAGGATGTTGATCTTGAGCGTTTCACCCAGCTGTTTTGCTCCGCAAGAGGTGACAGCGGCTTCAACTTTCTCTATTGCCCCGCAAAAGGTGTCATATTCACGACTGCCGATCCCCACCGCGCCAAAACGGACGTTTGACAGGTCAGGCTGCTGTTCCAGCAGTTCGTCATAGAAAGGTTGCAGGTTATCGGGCAGATCGCCTGCGCCGTGCGTGGAGGTGATCAGCAGCCAGACCCCGTCAGTCGGGAGATCTTCAAGCAACGGGCCGTGCAGGGTTTCCGTAGAAAAGCCTGCCTCATCCAGCTTTTCAGCCAGGTGTTCCGCAACGTATTCCGCACCACCAAGAGTGCTGCCGCTGATAAGGGTAATGTCCGCCATTGATCGCTCGCCCAGATAAAGAGACGGCCATTGTACGCTGTGAACGAGCTGGGATCTACCTGTGGAAAATGTGGGAATGAATTTGCCCGATCACGGGCGGATGGTACGCATGATCGGGTTTTGCAGGGAGATCAGCGTCTCGGTGGACTGAATTTCATCGATTGTTTGGATCTTGTTGATAAGTACCTGCTGGAGCGCGTCGATGGATCGGCACATGACTTTAATAAAGATGCTGTAGTGCCCGGTGGTGTAATACGCCTCGGTGACTTCATCCAGCGCGTTCAGCTTCGCCAGGGCGGAAGGGTAGTCTTTGGCGCTTTTCAGGATGATGCCGATGAAGCAGCAGACGTCATAACCCAGATGTTTAGGACTGACGTCTATGCGCGCGCCGGTAATGATCCCCGCCTGCTTCATCTTCTCTACGCGAACGTGAATGGTTCCCGGGCTGACGCCAAACTGTTTTGCCAGTTCGGCATAGGCGGTACGGGCATTGGCCATCAATGCCTCCAGAATGCCGCGGTCGAGATTGTCGATCTGATAATTTTCCATAGCTTTTTCTTATGAAGATTAATGAATCTCTCTATTCTAGCGCCTGATTTTAGCGAATCAAAAGTGAAGATGGCTTTTTGTTGAATGGTTATTGAATAAGGTGCCATTTCTGTTGCTTAATCAATAGCAACAGGACGCAGGAGTATAAATAATGAAAACCGCTTACATCGCAAAACAACGCCAGATCAGTTTCGTTAAATCCCATTTTTCCCGCCAGCTGGAAGAGAAGCTTGGGCTGATTGAAGTTCAGGCCCCGATTCTGAGCCGCGTGGGTGACGGGACCCAGGATAACCTGTCTGGATGCGAAAAAGCGGTACAGGTAAAAGTGAAAACACTGCCAGACGCCCAGTTCGAAGTGGTTCATTCCCTGGCGAAGTGGAAGCGTCAAACCCTGGGACAACACGACTTCAGCGCGGGCGAAGGGCTTTACACGCACATGAAAGCCCTTCGCCCCGATGAAGACCGCCTCTCGCCTATTCATTCCGTTTACGTCGACCAGTGGGACTGGGAACGCGTGATGGGGGATGGCGAGCGCCACGTCGGCACGCTGAAATCCACCGTTGAGGCGATCTACGCCGGGATCAAAGCAACCGAAGCCGCCGTAAGCAAAGAGTTTGGCCTGGCACCGTTCCTGCCGGAAACGATCCACTTTGTTCACAGCCAGGAATTACTGACCCGCTTCCCGGATCTTGATGCCAAAGGGCGTGAGCGTGCGATCGCCAAGGAATTAGGAGCCGTATTCCTGATCGGTATCGGCGGGAAGCTGTCTGATGGCAAACGTCACGACGTTCGTGCGCCGGATTATGATGACTGGAGCACCGCGGGTGAAGGCGACTTTGCCGGGCTGAACGGGGATATTCTGGTCTGGAACCCGGTGCTGGAAGACGCATTCGAGCTCTCTTCAATGGGTATCCGCGTGGATGCTGACGCGCTGAAGCGCCAGCTGGCGACCACCGGCGATGAAGATCGTCTCAAATTAGAGTGGCACCAGGCGCTGCTGCGCGGGGAAATGCCGCAGACGATTGGTGGCGGTATCGGCCAGTCCCGCCTGACCATGCTGCTCCTGCAATTACCCCATATCGGTCAGGTTCAGTGCGGCGTCTGGCCGCAGCAGGTACGCGAAAGCGTCGGCTCTCTTCTGTAATTAACGCTGCCAGCGTCTGAGCAGGCGGCTACGCAGCCCGGTATCAAAGCGCCAGATATGATCGAAGATGCGCATGATGCCGGGTTTTCCATGGGCGGACATCGCCACCGCATGGAAACGGTGCTGATGCACCCGCTGTAATTCCTTCACCTTATTGACCACGTCATCCGGCAGCCGCTGGGCGATAAAATCAGAAATCACCACCGCGTCGGCGTCGTACCAGTCGCCGCCCTGCATACGCTCCACGATGCTGCGAAAGCAGCTGGCAAGATCCGTGCCGCCGCGAAAACGCTGGCTCAGGAAGCGGATTGCCTGCTCGATACCCTGCTGGTTCGTCAGCTCATAGCCCACCACCTCGCTGGAGAACAGCATGATGAAGCAGCGACGGCGGTCGGCGAGCGCCACGCGCATCAGCGCCAGACAGAACGCCTTTGCGCACTGCTCGTTAAACCCGCCCATCGATCCGGACGTATCCACGCAAACAATGAACGGCCCGCGCGGCTGTTCATCAAAATCCTGATGGATGACCGGCCGCTGGCTCAGCTTTTCGCGCCAGGCTTCGCCGTGCAGGCGGTAGGTGAGAAGCTGTTTCTCCACCAGCCGACGGTAAAACTCATACTCCAGCTCGGTCATGCCCAGCGTGCTTAACTCGGTGGGCAGCAGTCGCAGAATGTCGTCGCTCTGCTGGAGGCCGTCGACCTGCTCCGGTACGGTAGCCGGTTCGCGCACCAGGGTGCGGAAGGTTTCCATCGGGGCATCTTTCTTTGGGACCGACTTTGCCTCCCTTGAGCGCCCCAGCTGCTCTGCAAGCTTCATCAGCTCGGGCTGCTGCGCCAGAAAATCGCCATATTTGACGATCAGCTGGTAATCCCCGCGTCGGAGCTGACCGGCGCTCATGTCCCAGAGACGACCGGCGGCGTTTTCATTCTCCACCAGCACCTGTTCGAGCTGGCCGCTCAGGGTCATACGTTCCTGTACTTCACTGAGCAGCTGTTCGCGCTCTTCGTCCAGCAGCTGCTGGTTTAGCGTCGTGGCCTGAACCACCAGGCTGAGGCGCCAACGCTGTAAAAAGAGGGTATGCAGGGCGGGAGTAAAGGTGGCGTTATCCGTGACCAGCGCCCGGGCCTGGCCGGCAAACGGAGAGTGGACCTTTTCGAGCAGCGTCAGGGTTTGCGGGAGCTGGACGATAAACTGCGTCGTGGAGAGCCGCTGGCACTGCTGATAGGCCGAGACTTCCTCCGTCAGCTCCGGCGGAACTTCAGTCTCTTTGAATCGCTGCCGCAGATTATCCCGCCAGCGCGGGAGATCGTCGGTCATCGCCTTTTTGAGCTTCGGGAATTTTTCAAAGAAGGCTGCCAGCTGCGGCGATGCCAGCAGCGTAATGACCACTTCTTCGATCAACCCCTCCTCGCTGACGGCCAGCATGACGTTGAGCGTATCCAGCGTTAGCATTGACGCGCCTGTTTGATCTGCGCGCTGACGTCCTGCAGGCTGGCTTCGATGCGACCTAACCAGTCGCTATGAATAAAGAGGCACTTTTGCTGCTCGCTAAAGCGGGTGTGCTGCTGGTGCCATTCGGTATCGAGCGCGTCCAGCTGCTGTTTGATCTCTTCCGGCACGCTGTCAGAGGCGGTGCCGGGAAGCGCAAGACGCGAGCCCTGCAGGCTGACGTCGCGGATCACCAGGTGCTGGCTGCTGTCCACTTCCATCGTGAGCGGCTGCGCAAAGCCGATCCCGTTGAGCTTGCCGCGGATCTCGCCGCCTTTGTCGAGCCACTGGGACAGCGCCTCGCGCTCAACCGTAATGTGTACCACCTGCATATCGTGCAGCTTGAGCGGCTGCTGAAGCAGCAGCGTTAGCGTCGTTCCGGTTAGATCGGCAGGAAGCTCGTAGTGCGGTTTGCGGGCGAACATGCCCCCAAGGCGATTCACTTTCAGCGCCGTTTTATCACTTTGCTGCTGCTGAAGCTGGATCCGGCGCTGGGTAATTGCACCCAGCTGGTTCAGCATTGACTGCTGGCCCCACGCGTGTCCGGTCATCAAAACTTCTAGCTGCTGCTGCATCAGGTTCATGCCTTCTGCGTCATGCCACAGGCAATCTTTGAGGAGGATCAGATCGATAGGGGCTACGGCATCACGACCGCTGAACAGGGCGCTGGCCTGCAGCAGGCGAATCGCTTTTTTCCAGCGACGGTCCGAGACGTACGGCGCCGAAGGCAGCAGGTCGAGCTGCTGGCGCAGCATGAAGATGAGCTCGAATACGGCGTCGGGCAGCTTGATTTTGCCAATGTCCTGCTGCCACTGCTCATACTCCTCATCCGAAACCTGAAGGGATGCGGAGACCGGATTTTCATTTTCATCCTGCTGGCTGACCAGCATCGAGCGGAAGTTGGATTTGTCCTGGACCTTGTCCAGCCACAGGCGGATAAGCATGCGGTCGTACAGCGCTTCCAGGCTGCTGTCGGCTTCGGGCAGTTCGTTTGAGGCGGCCACCAGCAGGCGCATCGGGATTTTTGCTTCGGTGGCCCCGTTGCGGAACCGACGTTCGTTTATTGCCGTCAGCAGGGTGTTCAGAATAGCCGGTCCCGCTTTCCAGATCTCATCCAGAAAGACAATTTCAGCTTCAGGCAGATATCCCGCCGTCAGACGCTCATAGCGCCCTTCATCTTTTAACGCCTGAATAGAAAGGGGGCCAAACACCTCTTCCGGGGTGGAGAAGCGGGTCATCAGGTATTCAAACGCGCGGGCGTTCTGAAAAGCAAACTTAAGCCTGCGGGCAATCAGGCTTTTGGCGATGCCCGGCGGCCCAAGCAGAAACACGCTTTCACCGCTCAACGCCGCCAGTAAACAGAGGCGAATGGCGTGGCTACGCTCGAAAAGGCCTTTCTCCAGCGCGCTGCTGAGGCGGGAAATTCTTTCTGCTAATAAATGTGAGTGAGCCATAATAGTTTTGCATCCTTTCGCCGTCGTGGCGGCTAATTGAAGCGAGTATAGACGTTTCAGTCAGGGCTGGTAATAGACTGAAGTGCGGCGCAATTTTCTTTGCGCTACATTAATGCGGTTGCATTTAGGGGTACGATTTTGCAATGAATCGTGCATACTGTGCGCTTTTTGTGGACCAAGGGACCAGGAACACATTTGTTATTTAAACGAAAAGACTAGTCTATGAGCACTGATAATAAGCAATCATTACCCGCAATAACGCTTGCGGCGATCGGGGTTGTCTACGGTGATATTGGCACCAGCCCGCTTTATACGCTTCGTGAATGTCTGTCCGGCCAGTTTGGTTTTGGTGTTGAACGCGATGCCGTGTTTGGCTTCCTGTCCCTCATTTTCTGGCTACTGATCCTGGTGGTTTCCGTTAAATATCTCTCCTTCGTTATGCGTGCTGATAACGCAGGTGAAGGTGGGATCCTGACTCTGATGTCCCTTGCCGGACGCAATACTTCGGCCAGAATGACCTCCGTGCTGGTGATTATCGGCCTGATTGGCGGCAGTTTCTTCTACGGGGAAGTGGTGATAACGCCCGCGATTTCGGTCCTCTCGGCGATAGAGGGGCTGGAGATTATCGCGCCGCAGCTTGATACGTGGGTCGTCCCGCTGGCGATAATCGTGCTGACGCTGCTGTTTGCGATCCAGAAGCACGGTACGGGGCTGGTGGGCAAACTGTTTGCACCCATTATGCTGGCCTGGTTCCTGATCCTGGCGGCGCTTGGCTTGCGCAGCATTATCGCCAACCCGGAAGTGCTGCATGCGCTAAACCCTTACTGGGCCGTGCATTTCTTCCTCGAATATAAAGTGGTCTCCTTCGTGGCGCTGGGTGCCGTCGTGCTCTCCATCACCGGTGTGGAAGCGCTGTATGCTGACATGGGCCACTTCGGGAAACTGCCAATTCGCGTGGCATGGTTTATCGTGGTGCTGCCTTCGCTGGTTCTGAACTACTTCGGCCAGGGCGCGCTGCTGCTCAAGAACCCGGAAGCGATTAAGAACCCGTTCTTCCTGCTGGCGCCCGACTGGGCGCTGGTGCCGATGCTGATCCTGGCGACGCTGGCGACCGTCATTGCCTCTCAGGCGGTGATTTCCGGGGTGTTTTCTCTGACGCGCCAGGCCGTGCGTCTGGGTTATCTCTCACCGATGCGCATCATCCATACCTCTGAGATGGAGTCGGGCCAGATCTACATCCCGTTCGTTAACTGGCTGCTCTACTTCGCGGTGGTGATTGTGATCGTCAGCTTCGAGCACTCCAGCAACCTGGCGGCGGCGTACGGTATTGCGGTAACCGGTACGATGGTGCTGACATCGATTCTTTCCACCACGGTGGCGTACCGAAACTGGCACTGGAATAAATTCCTTGTGGCGATGATTCTGGTGGGCTTCCTGTGCATCGACGTGCCGCTGTTCTCTGCGAACCTCGACAAGATTGTCTCCGGCGGCTGGCTGCCGTTGACGCTCGGTCTGGTGATGTTCATCGTTATGACCACCTGGAAAAGCGAGCGTTTCCGCCTGCTGCGCCGCATGCACGAGCACGGGAACTCTCTGGAGGCGATGATCGCTTCTCTGGAAAAATCCCCGCCGGTCCGCGTGCCGGGCACCGCGGTGTATATGTCTCGCGCGCTGAACGTCATCCCGTTTGCGCTGATGCATAACCTCAAGCACAACAAGGTCCTGCACGAGCGCGTGATCCTGCTGACGCTGCGCACCGAAGATGCACCTTACGTTCACAACGTGCGTCGCGTTCAGATTGAGCAGCTTTCTCCGACCTTCTGGCGCGTGGTGGCGAGCTACGGCTGGCGTGAAACGCCAAACGTGGAAGAGGTGTTCCACCGCTGCGGCCTGGAAGGGCTGAGCTGCCGCATGATGGAGACGTCGTTCTTTATGTCGCACGAGTCGCTGATCATCGGCAAGCGGCCGTGGTATCTGCGCCTGCGCGGCAAGCTGTATCTCATCCTGCAGCGTAACGCCCTGCGCGCGCCTGACCAGTTTGAGATCCCGCCTAACCGCGTGATTGAGCTGGGCACGCAGGTCGAGATCTAATCCCTTCTGAAAATGCCGGGTGGCGCTTCGCTTACCCGGCCTACCAAACCCCTTGCCAACCCACGATAATTGTCTCCATATTTCACTTAGCGAAACGTTTCGACGTTGATCACAATTCTGTTACGTGATGATGGTTTTCTGAACATTTCTGGCGCTACACTACTTCCAGCGAAACGTTTCGCTAGTGGAGCAAGAAAATGAAGAAAGGCACGGTACTTAACTCAGAAATCTCATCGGTTATTTCCCGTCTTGGGCATACCGATACGCTGGTGGTTTGCGATGCAGGCTTACCGGTTCCGCGCAGCACAACCCGTATTGATATGGCGTTAACGCAGGGCGTTCCTTCGTTTATGCAGGTACTGGAAGTCGTGACCGCGGAGATGCAGGTTGAGGCGGCCATTCTCGCGGCGGAAATCAAACAACATAATCCGCAACTCCACGAAACGTTGCTTAAGTTTATTGAGCAACTGCAACAACACCAGGGAAACACCATCGAAATTCGTTACACGACGCACGAACAGTTCAAACAACAAACCGCAGATAGTCAGGCGGTGATTCGCAGCGGGGAGTGCTCCCCGTATGCGAATATCATTCTCTGTGCTGGCGTCACCTTCTGAGGCCATCATGGACGCATTACTGCAACTCAAAGGGATCGATAAGTCGTTCCCGGGCGTAAAAGCCCTCTCCGGCGCGGCGCTGAACGTCTACCCCGGGCGCGTGATGGCGCTGGTGGGCGAAAACGGCGCCGGCAAATCCACCATGATGAAGGTGCTGACCGGTATCTACCAGCGCGATGCGGGTTCGCTGCTATGGCTGGGTAAAGAGACCACCTTCAATGGCCCGAAATCCTCTCAGGAAGCCGGTATTGGCATTATCCACCAGGAGCTGAACCTGATCCCACAGCTCACGATTGCCGAGAACATCTTCCTTGGCCGCGAGTTTGTGAACCGCTTCGGCAAGATCGACTGGAAAACCATGTATGCCGAAGCGGACAAGCTGCTGGCGAAGCTAAACCTGCGCTTTAAGAGCGACCGCCTGGTCGGCGATCTCTCTATTGGCGACCAGCAGATGGTGGAAATCGCGAAGGTGCTGAGCTTTGAGTCCAAAGTCATCATCATGGATGAACCGACCGACGCCCTGACCGATACCGAAACCGAATCCCTGTTCCGCGTGATCCGCGAGCTGAAATCGCAGGGGCGCGGGATTGTCTATATCTCTCACCGCATGAAAGAGATCTTCGAAATCTGCGATGACGTCACCGTCTTCCGCGACGGGCAATTTATTGCCGAGCGCGAAGTGGCCACGCTGACCGAAGATACGCTCATCGAAATGATGGTGGGACGTAAGCTTGAAGACCAGTATCCGCATCTGGATAAGCTGCCTGGCGAGATCCGCCTGAAGGTAGATAACCTCTGCGGTCCGGGCGTGAACGACGTGACCTTTACCCTGCGCCAGGGCGAGATCCTGGGCGTGGCGGGCCTGATGGGCGCGGGACGTACCGAGCTGATGAAAGTGCTGTACGGCGCGCTGCCGCGCACCAGCGGCTATGTCACCCTCGACGGTCATGAAGTGGTCACCCGCTCCCCGCAGGATGGTCTTGCAAACGGCATCGTCTACATTTCCGAAGACCGCAAGCGCGACGGCCTGGTGCTCGGCATGTCGGTTAAAGAGAACATGTCCCTGACTGCGCTGCGCTATTTCAGCCATAGCGGCGGCAGCCTGAAGCACAAAGACGAGCAGCAGGCGGTCAGCGATTTTATCCGCCTCTTTAACGTTAAAACCCCGTCGATGGAGCAGGCGATTGGCCTGTTGTCCGGCGGGAATCAGCAGAAAGTGGCGATTGCCCGCGGGCTGATGACGCGCCCGAAAGTGTTGATCCTCGACGAGCCCACCCGCGGCGTGGACGTGGGGGCGAAGAAAGAGATCTATCAGCTGATTAACCAGTTCAAGGCCGACGGTCTGAGCATCATTCTGGTCTCTTCCGAGATGCCAGAAGTATTAGGCATGAGCGATCGCATTATCGTCATGCATGAAGGGCATCTCGGCGGTGAATTCACTCGCGAGCAGGCCACCCAGGAAGTTCTGATGGCTGCCGCTGTGGGCAAGCTTAATCGCGTGAATCAGGAGTAAGAAGATGACTACCCAGGCTGTTTCTGGTCGCCGCTATTTCACAAAGGCGTGGCTGATGGAGCAAAAATCGCTGATTGCCCTGCTGGTGCTGATCGCGATTGTGTCGACCATGAGCCCGAATTTCTTCACCGTGAATAACCTGTTCAACATTCTGCAGCAAACGTCGGTGAACGCCATTATGGCGGTCGGCATGACGCTGGTGATTTTGACCTCGGGTATCGATCTGTCCGTCGGTTCCCTGCTGGCGCTCACCGGTGCGATCGCCGCTTCGATTGTCGGCATTGAAGTCAACGCGCTGGTGGCCGTTGCTGCTGCCCTGGCGGCAGGCGCGGCGATTGGCGCCGTCACCGGCGTGATTGTGGCAAAAGGCCGCGTTCAGGCGTTTATCGCCACGCTGGTGATGATGCTGCTGCTGCGAGGTGTGACCATGGTTTACACCAACGGCAGCCCGGTCAACACCGGCTTCACCGATAACGCGGATCTGTTTGGCTGGTTCGGTATTGGTCGCCCGCTGGGCGTTCCGACGCCGGTCTGGATCATGGCTATCGTCTTCCTGGCGGCGTGGTACATGCTGCACCACACCCGTCTGGGCCGTTATATCTATGCGCTGGGCGGTAACGAAGCGGCAACGCGCCTGTCCGGTATCAGCGTTAATAAAGTCAAAATTATCGTTTACTCCCTGTGCGGCCTGCTGGCGTCACTGGCCGGTATCATCGAAGTGGCGCGTCTTTCTTCCGCGCAGCCGACGGCGGGTACGGGATATGAGCTGGATGCTATCGCGGCAGTGGTTCTGGGCGGTACGAGTCTTGCGGGCGGTAAAGGTCGCATTGTTGGGACATTGATCGGCGCACTGATTCTCGGTTTCCTGAATAATGGTTTGAATTTGTTAGGTGTTTCCTCCTATTACCAGATGATCGTTAAGGCAGTGGTGATTTTGCTGGCGGTACTGGTAGACAACAAAAAACAGTAACTGACGACACTACAGGACATCTTAGATATGAACATGAAAAAACTGGCTACCCTGGTTTCTGCTGTCGCGCTGAGCGCAACCGTAAGTGCTAACGCCATGGCGAAAGATACCATTGCGCTGGTTGTCTCTACCCTTAACAACCCGTTCTTCGTCTCCCTGAAGGACGGTGCGCAGAAAGAGGCGGACAAACTGGGCTACAACCTGGTGGTGCTGGATTCCCAGAACAACCCGGCGAAAGAGCTCGCTAACGTTCAGGACTTAACCGTTCGCGGCACCAAAATTCTGCTGATCAACCCAACCGACTCTGACGCCGTAGGTAACGCCGTTAAGATGGCAAACCAGGCGAAGATCCCGGTCATCACCCTGGACCGTCAGGCAACCAAAGGCGACGTGGTGAGCCACATTGCTTCTGATAACGTGCTGGGCGGTAAAATCGCCGGTGATTACATCGCGAAGAAAGCCGGTGAAGGCGCGAAAGTTATCGAACTGCAGGGGATTGCCGGTACGTCCGCCGCGCGTGAGCGTGGTGAAGGCTTCCAGCAGGCCGTGGCTGCGCACAAATTCAACGTGCTGGCGAGCCAGCCAGCAGACTTTGACCGTACTAAAGGCCTGAACGTCATGCAGAACCTGCTGACCGCACATCCTGACGTGCAGGCGGTATTCGCCCAGAACGACGAAATGGCGCTGGGCGCGCTGCGTGCCCTGCAGACCGCAGGTAAATCTGATGTGATGGTTGTCGGATTTGACGGCACGCCGGATGGTGAAAAAGCGGTAAATGATGGCAAACTGGCTGCGACCATCGCTCAGCTGCCTGAGCAGATTGGCGCGACTGGCGTTGAAACTGCCGACAAAGTGCTGAAGGGCGAAAAAGTTCAGGCCAAATATCCGGTTGACCTGAAGCTGGTCATCAAGCAGTAAAAGGCGAATCAGGCAGTCGCTGGCTGCCTGAGGGACACCAATAAAGAAAAGTGTGGCATACGCCACCGGGTAACACCGGTGGCGCTCTCAGATGGACAACCCAACCATGAAAACCGCAGGCAACCTCGTCGTCCTTGGCAGCATCAATGCCGATCACATTCTTAACCTTGAATCGTTCCCGACCCCGGGCGAAACCGTCACCGGTAGCCAGTATCAGGTCGCTTTTGGCGGTAAAGGCGCAAACCAGGCCGTCGCTGCCGGTCGCAGCGGGGCGAATATTGCGTTTATCGCCTGTACGGGGGATGACGATACCGGCGAGCGCGTACGTAAACAGCTGGCAAGCGACAACATTGATATCGCACCGGTTAGCGTTGTGGCAGGGGAATCTACCGGCGTGGCGCTGATTTTCGTTAATGCTGAAGGTGAGAATGTCATCGGTATTCATGCTGGCGCTAACGCCGCACTGACGACGGATCGCGTTGAAGCGCAGCGTACAATCATCGCTGAAGCCGAAGCCCTGCTGATGCAGCTGGAGTCACCGGTTGAAAGCGTGCTGGCCGCCGCCAACATTGCGCATGAAAATCATACCACTGTCGTACTTAACCCGGCCCCTGCGCGTGTATTATCAGACGAGCTGCTGGCGCTGGTGGACATCATTACGCCGAACGAAACCGAAGCCGAAAAGCTGACGGGCATTCGCGTTGAAAATGATGATGATGCCGCGAAAGCCGCGCGTGCACTGCACGATAAGGGCATCGGCACCGTGATTATCACCCTGGGCAGCCGTGGGGTGTGGGCAAGCGTCAATGGCGAAGGCCGCCGCGTGCCGGGCTTTAAGGTCAAAGCGATTGACACCATCGCAGCGGGAGATACCTTCAATGGTGCGCTGGTGACCGCGCTGCTGGAAGGCAAGAGAATGGATGACGCTATCCGCTTCGCACACGCTGCCGCCGCGATTGCGGTGACGCGCAAGGGCGCCCAGCCTTCCGTTCCGTGGCGAAAAGAGATCGATGAATTCTTAAGTCAGCAGGGGTAACGCTTGGCCACAATGAAAGATGTCGCCCGCATGGCGGGCGTTTCTACCTCGACGGTCTCTCACGTTATTAACAACGATCGCTTCGTCAGCGAGGCGATTCGGGAGAAAGTTGAAGCCGCGGTAAAAGATCTCAACTATGCGCCGTCAGCGCTGGCGCGCAGCCTTAAGCTCAACCAGACGCGCACCATCGGTATGCTGATTACCGCCAGTACCAACCCCTTTTATTCAGAACTGGTTCGCGGCGTGGAGCGCAGCTGCTTCGAGCGCGGGTACAGCCTGGTGCTGTGCAATACCGAAGGGGACGAGCAGCGCATGAACCGCAACCTGGAAACGCTGATGCAAAAACGCGTCGACGGGCTACTGCTGCTCTGCACCGAAACGCACCAGCCTTCGAAAGAGATTATTCAGCGCTACCCTTCGATTCCCACCGTGATGATGGACTGGGCGCCGTTCGACGGAACCAGCGATCTCATTCAGGATAACTCCCTGCTGGGCGGTGATATGGCGACTCAGTATCTGATCGATAAAGGCTATACCCGCATCGCCTGTATTACCGGTCCGCTGGACAAAACCCCGGCGCGTTTGCGTCTGGAAGGGTATCTCTCAGCTATGGAGCGAGCCGGGCTCGCCATTCCTGATGGCTACCGGATCACCGGCGACTTTGAATTTAACGGTGGCTTCGAGGCCATGCAGACACTCCTGACGCAGGCGCAGCGTCCGCAGGCGGTTTTTATTGGTAACGATGCGATGGCGTTTGGTGCCTATCAGGCACTGTATCAGGCGGGGCTACGCGTGCCGGACGATATGGCGGTGATTGGCTACGATGATATCGAACTTGCCCGTTACATGACGCCGCCGCTGACCACCATTCATCAGCCGAAGGATGAACTGGGCGAGCTGGCCATCGATGTGCTGATCCACCGTATGGCGCAGCCCACGCTGCAACAGCAGCGCCTGCAGCTTACTCCTGTTCTGATGGAACGCGGTTCGGTTTAGCCTTTTCTTTGTGACGCTCTTTAATCAGGTTTCGGCCGTCTTTCGGTTTTAACAGCATAAAGACCAGCGCCGATACCACGGTAAGTGCGCCCATGGTGATAAAGGTATAGTGGAACTGCTCAACGGTATTTGCGCTGTCGAAACCTTCATAAAACCTCAGCACCGCTGCACTCACGGCAACCCCTAAGCTGATCGACAGCTGCTGCGTTACCGCCAGCACGCTGTTGCCGCTGCTGGCGTTCTCGTCAGTCAGATCGGCGAGGGTGATGGTGTTCATCGACGTGAACTGCGTCGACATCGCCATGCCTAACACAAACAGCGGCAGGATCAGCATCCAGACGGGTAACGCGGCGGACTGCAGCGAGAACTGCGCGATCATCAGACCGATAAAGACCGTCACGCCAACTAACGTTTTACGATAGCCAAACCAGCGCAGCACCTGCGTCACGGTGGATTTTGCCAGAATCGAGCCCATTGCCGTGGGCGCCATCATGCAGCCAGCGATCAGGGCCGGGTAGCCGAAACCGACCTGCAGCATCAACGGCATCAGGAACGGTACGCAGCCGGTTCCCAGACGAGACGCGATGTTGCCCGCAATCCCGACGGAAAACGTTCGGGTGTTAAAGAGCCCCAGGGAGATTAACGGCGTCGGGTGACGGCGCGCGTGACGTATATAAAGAAGGAATAGCAGAATACCGCCGAGGATAACGGAGAGCGCCATCCACGTCGCGACGATCTTCTCGCCAAACAGCTCCATCCCGCTGGAAAATAACACCAGGCTCAGGCCAAACAGGAAAAAGCCGCCCATGTCAAAGCTGCGCCTTGGAGTGGTGAAGTTCGGCATATATTTGCGGGCATACAGCAGTCCCGCAACGCCAATGGGAATATTAATCAGGAAGATCCAGTGCCAGCTTGCCCAGGTCACAAACACGCCGCCGAGTACCGGGCCAAGTATCGGGCCGACAAGTCCCGGCATGGTGACGAAGTTGAGCACGGGAAGCAGTTCGCTTCTTGGATAGGCGCGCAGCAGGGCAAGGCGCGCCACCGGCATCATCATCGCGCCGCCAATACCCTGTAATACGCGGAAGATGACCAGCTCCGTTAAGGACGAGGAGAGCGCACAGGCCAGCGAACCGAGCGTAAAGAGCGTGACGGCCAGCATGAAAACTCTGCGGGTGCCGAAGCGGTCGGCCAGCCAGCCGCTGACCGGGATCAGCATGGCGACCGTCAGGGTGTAGCTGATGATGGCGGACTGCATCGCCAGCGGGGAACGGTTGAGGCTTTGCGCAATAGCGGGAAGGGCGGTGTTGAGGATGGTGGCATCCAGTGCCTGCATAAAAAACGCCATGGCTGCAATCCACGGCAATCCGGCCATGCTGCGCGCTTTTTTCTTCGTCATTTATTTACCTGCTGGTGGGTGGGCGCGGCCAGCAATGCCTGGCACGCGCTCAGGGCTCGCTGCCCGTCGCTTTCCTGAATGGCATCCACTATCGCCTGATGCAAATCCAGTTTTACCACTTCGTTGTGCGTAATAGAGGTAAAGTAGGTGTGATACACCGAATGGAATAAAGAGGCAAAAGAGGTGAGGAACGGATTGGCGCTCATTATATAGATATGTTCATGCCAGGCCATATCGACCTCAACCCAGCGTTCGCGGTTGAAGTTTTTTTTCAGGAACACCATCTCTTCCATCAACGCGTTAAGCTGCGCTTTTTGCTCTGCCGTTCCTAGCGTGGCGGCAAGCAGACACGCCTGAGGTTCAAGGCTGCTGCGCATCACCAGAAAGTGATCGACGACCTGATGAAAGTTCTCTTCCGTCATCCACCAGGAGAGCAGCTCCTGATCGAGAAAATTCCAGTTGCTCTGTGGCATCACGCGTGTGCCAATGCGAGGACGTGGAAGCACCATACCTTTTGCCGTCAGGGTTTTCACCGCTTCGCGCACGGCGGTCCGGCTCACCCCAAAGTGCTCACCCAGCTCCATTTCGCCCGGCAGGATGCTACCCGGGGCATATTTACCCGCTAAAATCCGCTGAGCCAGCTTTTCTGCCAGCACATACGACAGGTTTTTTTGGGCGGCCAGCTGTTGTGCGCTTAATGGCATCGCGTTCATTCCTTAAAGATTCATGCTGATAATTATGCCACCTCGAATGTGATTGTGGTTGCAGATACATCAAATAGAACAATTTGTAGCTTGATTTCACGTCTGTTGGTGAAAAAAAACGCGGATGAAAAGTTTTTTTAAATTTCCTCTTGTCACGTCAGAATAACTCCCTATAATGCGCCTCCACTGACACGGAACAACGGCTTACAGGCCGCCGGGTTAGCGGGGTTCAGAGATGAACGCCAACAGAGAAAAGCGAAAATAAACGCTTGACTCTGAAGCGGGAAAGCGTAATATGCACACCCCGCGCCGCTGCGAAAAGCGAAGCGGCACTGCTCTTTAACAATTTATCAGACAATCTGTGTGG